>JALNZH010000090.1 GCA_023229405.1 Bacteroidota bacterium | reverse complement strand
TTCAACCGCAACACACCGTCAATCGACCGAAGATGATCGATCAACAATTCGATACAAAAGGGTGTGGAACGATTCCCTGATGAAAATTCCAGATCTATGTTTGTCATCATAACGACCTCCTTCCGGATGTCATGATAGAGCGCATGCGACTCGAAAGGATGATGGTGCCGTGGTTGGATGGTTCGTCGAGAACGCACATGACGCTCCGAGCCCTTTTCCGTACCAGAAAGGTATCCCATTTCAACGGAGATGTCAAGAGGGTGACCGGATCAAGCATTGGTGAAACAGGACGGTGTGGTCGTTTATCAATTATTCACTGAAAATGAAACTATTTCGTCCTTCTCTCCGCTGCCGAAAGTGATCACCGACGATCTATCGCACGAGCAGCATTTTCATCATCCGCACATCGCTTCCACTCTGTAAGCGGGCAAAATATGTTCCGCTGGCGTACTGCGAAGCGTTCCACTGTACAGAATATGTTCCGGAAGTTTTCTGTTCGTTCACTAGTGTGGCAACTTCAACACCAAGGACATTATAGATCTTTAATACCACATTCATCCCATCATGTGGGTGAGATAAATTCGGAGAAAGCGAAAATTTGATTGTGGTAGAAGGATTGAACGGATTGGGATAATTCTGTTGCAGCGCAAAGCTGCCTGGTGATAGTGTTGTGGTTGCTACGCTGACCGTTGGGGTAACCGGGGCATAAGTAACGGAAAAAATCCCGTCTGTTTGTGCCGGAAGTGTCAGCATCAATCCCGCTGAATCGTAATTCCCGTACGCAGCACCATTTCTCGTTACCGCTGCGATTTTCATCGTACCTTCGGGCACGCCGACCGGACGCATTCGTAATTGACGTAGTCCCGGCATCGCATTAAAACTATAATGGAGAGTTACCGGTTCTTTCTTTACCAATAATTTTCCATAAAGATATGTATAGTAACCGAGTTCGATGGAGTGATACGCTGCTTTTCCCGTTCCTCCTTTTGTTGTTCCCCATTGAACAATCATGCCGCCATGTTTGTTTGCATTCTCGAAGACATCGCCGTAGAGATGATCAACAAAATATTTCATAAAAAAATCGAGCGACGCATCCGCCATGGTTAGATATTCTTCGTTTCCCGTCAGTTGATACATCATCAATCCGGATGTAATCGCCTGTTCCATCTGCCACCATGCTTTTGCGGTGTCTGTAATTCCCCACATCAGCATCTGACCGGTCACCCGGTTATAATCCTTATATGGTCCGCCGTTTTGATGATCGTACCCTTTTTGCAGAACATTTTGTATAAGCATTTCTGCGGTGGAAAGATACAGTGGATTCTTTTCAATCTGATAGATCCGTGCAAGGCACCATGCCGTCTTCAGCACGTGTCCCATAATTGTCATTGTTTCGTTGCTTTTAATTTGCCATGTAGAATTATACTTCTCCGCAAATCCTATCTGCTGCGATGCAGCCGTAGACGCAATACGATACATCATGTTATCGGCAAGTTCGAGCAGACGTTGTTTATACTCTTCATCGCCTGTCATTAAATAGAGATGAAGAACATGTGTTGTCACTGCATCGACCGTTGCGTTAAACGATTTGTCTGCCGGGTTCGATCCGTCGGCGGCGGCATAATCGTAGTAACCGAAATTTGCAATATCCGCATCCCACAATATTGCTTCGTTATACGCGTATCCCTTCATCAGCCAATTCCAATCGGTAGTATCGCGCATGGCTTCATACGCCGCCGCAATGCCAAGCATTGCATAGTGTTGCTGATATGCACTCTTTGATGCACCCGCATTAGTCGCCGCACCGGCATCATTAAGATCGGCGAACCAACCGCCATAGGTTTTATCCCAGGAGTGCTGATACATAAAATTCAGAGCATAGCGGGCATATCGCAAATATGAGGTATCTCCTGTCATTTGAAAGGCGCGGATAAAACCATACGCATCGCGGGATTGATTCAGTGTATTTTTAATCGCCGAACCGGAAAGGTTTCCCTCCCGGTTAATGTTCACTTGGAAACCTCCATCGACCGGATCGTACGCTTTCATCCAAAACTTGGCGCAACTGTCGACATAACCGAATGTTAATTCCGGAGTTTGTAAATATTGTGATTGAAAAACAGTTTGTGAAGAAAGAAGCTGAAAAAATCCTGCGATGAAGAATAACTGTTTCATGATATTCTTTCTGAAGAAAGTTTGCATTTAGTGAAATGATTGCTGAAATTTACATAAAGAAAGTGGAAGATATGCTAGAAAATTCAAAGATCGTTGCACTCATCTACGCTGCCGTATCTTCAATCACTGTTCTGGTGATGTTGACTACCTCGTTCGCCTTGTTCAATCAAAAATATCTCCCTTCTTTCATGCTCGCACAAAAATACGCCCTTCCATTGATCGTTTCTGCCATGGCGCTGATGTTTTTAGCGTTTTTTGAACCGGAACGGTTGAAGCAGCAGCGGACCGTTACCGTGATGCGTATTGTTATGACTCTGACATTTGGAATTTTTACATATTACCTGGTCACGCTGAATGCCGCTGATGAAGAGCTCGCAACGCTGATTGTTTTTGCTTCACAATGGTTGGCAACGCTCTTCACAACAATCTATTTCTTTACCCTAAAAAACAGCGAAGCCGCTGGTTAAGCGGCTCCGAGTTGTGACAGACAGCTGCTCCTTCGGTCACTTCAGCAACAACATCTTCTTTGTTTCAAAATATCTACCGGATTGTAATTGATAGAAATACACCCCGCTCGGCAACCGTTCCATGGTAAACGGAATAGTGTACGTTCCTGCATCTTTTTGTTCATTCACCAACACGGCAACCACTTTCCCTAGCAGATCAAAAATCTTTAGCGTCGTTCTCTGTGCTATTGGAATGGCAAATGTGATACTTGTTGCCGGATTAAACGGATTCGGATAATTTTGACTAAGAAAATATTGGTCCGGTACAGTCAGTGCATTCTCTACACTCGTAATAACATCCTGTGTTTTTAGAATGTTTCCCGTGATCAGATCACACAGATAGAGTCTTCCTCCCACCCATTCGTTGTTATCCGGAGTATTCTGGAAATTATACGTATAGGCGACTGCCCAATACGTCTTTGTAGTATCAAAATCCTGCGACATGCCAAACCATCCGTTTTTTTGATTGGAAATACACAGTTCAATTTGAAATTTCCACTGATCCGGAATTGATGCCGTTCGTATTGCTTTCCCTCCTGCAGCTTCTACATTCGCAATAACGGTTGCACTCGATGCCGCTTGTTGATATTCCGTAAACGGTTTCAGTGTAGACATCCATTGGAAGTAGTTCAGATCCATATTTTCAACACGATAGTCCATCGTGCCGATGTGAATAATTTTTCCCATGGTGTTTCCATTTACCGTATATGCAAACTCCCACAACCGGCACCTACCAAGAGTATCCGTATCTCTCCCGGAGATTCTTCGCAACAGACGGTCCGCTGGGAGTTGTACCGCTGCCAAACTTTCGGCAACATAGATGATGTCGTGGAATATCTTTGGAGTTAACGTAAAGAATGTCAGATGAACACCGGAAACAGATGCATTATTTACTACTATGGAATCACCGATCGCCATTACATCTACGCCGTTCTCCGGATTAATTATACCGTCGCGATTAACATCTTTTGATGCTATTGGCCAATATGTTCCATTGGCAACATAGGGAACAGTATATGTGCCGTTGGCATTCACCATTCCCCACCCTCCGAATGGAGGCGGACCATCAAAATCTTGATTGATAAAATTAATTTTGGCCAATCCAACAATTGCTCCTTCCGGAGAGATACCAGTCGATCCGGACGAGACTGTACCGCTGACCGATGCCGGTTCAAGCGCCGGGCCGGTGGTAAAATAGTAAATATGGGGAGTTGTAATCTTTGCACCGGATTTTGCTTTAATATAAGAGAAGGCTACAAAGTATGTCGTATTCGATTTTAAGATAACGTTCGCATACAATGTTTTCTGGTCCGCACTGTATCCATGCGACACGACACTGTCCAAATTGGAGAACCGGGTTTCGCTGTTCTCATTCATTGCAACTGTATCAATCGCTTCGCTGAATGTCATGCTGACGGTAGTATTCAACGGGACATTAATACTGAGATTTGCCGGCTGAACGGAGACAATGGAAAAGAATGTAAGATTCAGTCCGGTGATCGAAGCATTGTTCACCACAATCGAATCGCCCATCACGATCTGATCTACACCCCCTGAAGGATTTACCCTGCCGTCGAGATCGACATCTTTTGCCGCCAACGGCCAGTAGATTCCGTTTGAAACATAAGGAATAGTGAAACTGCCGTCGTTGTTCACATTCGCCCATCCGCCGAACGGCGGCGGTCCTTCAATATCTTTATTCATGAAGTCGATCTTCGAAAGTGCAACCACCGAACCCGTTACAGGAATATCGATCGATCCTGGTGAGAGTATACCGCTGACCGTATTCGGGGCAAACTCCGCACCGGTCGTAAAGTAGTACACTTGCGGTGTCGTTAGAACGGCGCCGGATTTCGCTTTCACATTGGAGAAGGCAAAGAAATAACTAGTGTTCGATGTCAGCACATGCGTACTCCATGCAGTTTTTTGATCGGTACTGTATCCATATGCTGTTGTACTGTCGATATTCGTATACCAAGATTCGTTCCCCCCTTCATTCATCGCGTTGGTATCGATCGGTTCATTGAAGGTGATGCTGAGCGTCGTTATCAAGGGAACATTTTTTGCATGATTTGGCGGATCCGTGGATACGACAGCAAATTGTGCAAGCAGCATACCGGGAAGTATTACATAAAATATCAAGAGTAAATATTTTTTCATAGTGCCTCCACAACAGTGGACAAGAAGTGAGAGATCAGGTTCGCGATAACGGGCACTACAGCACTTTTTACTCATCAGTTGTGCCGTCGTAACGAACACTATCCTGAGAGCTAACAAGGTTCGGAGAAAGGATTTATTTCGAGTAGAATGTTAGTGAGAGCCCTTGTCGATAGGACTGCTCATTGTTTTCATAAGCTAACTTATCCCTTTTTTATTCTGATGTCAACAACAACGGTCACATATCGGACCCATCCATCGCTATTTTGATGAATCTACTTACGGAGAAAAAGATCTTCAATTCCAGAACAATTTTTGTATATTCACTCATAACATTATAAAATATATTTTTAGAATAACTGTCATTATAGCGTATGATTCTTTCCGATAAAAAAATTCTTGCAGAAATGAAAAAAGGAACCATCGTCATTACACCGTTTAACCGGAAATTTCTCGGTTCCAACAGTTATGATGTTCACTTGGGAAAATATCTGGCGATGTACGAGGACGAGATCCTCGATGCAAGAGTACACAACAAGGTGCGGCACTTCGAAATTCAGAAGGATGGTTTGATTCTTGTGCCGAGCAAATTATATCTCGGCGTTACGGAAGAGTACACCGAATCGCACTCGCATGTTCCCTTTCTGGAAGGAAAAAGTTCCATCGGCAGATTGGGAATAGATATCCACGCGACTGCGGGGAAAGGTGATGTCGGTTTCTGTAATACGTGGACGTTGGAGATCTCCGTGCGTCAGCCGGTGCGGGTGTATGCAGGAATGCCAATCGGACAACTGATCTATTTTGTGATAGATGGCGATGTGGAGGTGCTGTACAACAAGAAGAAAAATGCAAAATATAACCGGCGGACAATTAAACCAGTGGAATCGATGATGTGGAAGAATTTTAAGAAATGATACCGCAACTAAGCGTAGACTTGATCAACTCCCTGTTTGCTTGCAGCCCACAATGTTAAAATGGAAGTAATGCCGGCGATAGCACGTTTTTCATCCTCTTCGTGAATTACCAATCCGTATGTATCTGCAACAAAATGCATATTGCTTAATATTTTGTTCGCGTCGCTCCGTTCCACTTTTCCGTGCCAAAACACCACCTGATCTACAATCATTTCCTGATGACGGCGGAGAAATTCTCCCAGTGAGAAGACTTTAATGCTTAACACTGTTCGCGGTCGACATAGATTCAACAGATCTTCCACATATTCATCCCACAACCGGGCCAGAAGACGGTTCTCAGGTCTGCGCAAGAATTTGGCACGAGCAACAGAGAATTTCGCTTTTGTAGAAACACGGAATCGGGGTACAACCGGATGAAAATCGTAGATTGTTTCATGATGCTCCGGATCGTTTTCGTCCGATTCGTTATACACCCAAATTTTTTTCAACTGATGCCATGATAAAATCTGCAGCACTGCCTTATCCCTGCTGTCCAAGATGATGAACTTTCCCTGTTCTGCCTTCACAACCGTAATCCAATGATTCCATTCGTACACACACACAAGCGAAGGAATTCCCTTCCGTAAAAATTTCAGCAATTCCTGTTTTGCTTTTTCGGGATCATGCCGCCGCACCATTCCCAGATCGCAATCGTATGCTTTGGCAGCACGCAGTAATTGCACTTCATCCGTACCATGATCTGCGCGCGTTCGGGTGATGTGGGTTATATCGTCCTCGTCGGCAAAAATGCCGAGCGTGATCATCGCATGTTTTAATGCAAATGGTCCGCATTGCCAGAGATTCGGTTGAGGAGAAATACTCATAGGAAACGTGCTCGATTTTTCATTGTGTGAAACTACATAGACTTTGCTGGAAGTGCAATAAAAGAGTAGCTGTCAATCACATCGTGATTTACCCGCACTCTACCGGCACGAATCTTGCGTTTCTGAGGAAACTTCCTATCTTTTCTATAGGCTTCCGCGACATCATGACAATTTCTTCCGGGAAAATATCGGTTCTCCTCCTGTATAATCACGTTGGCACAGACGAATATGAAGCGCTAAAATCCGCCGATCCGGAACAGTTGGATTTTACACCGGAGTATGACATCAATACGATCTCTACCGTGAAAGAGGAATACCAGGCCATTGCCGCTGCACTGGAATCGGAAGAGTACGAAGTACGGATCTTCAACGTTCAGGAAAATATTCACCGACTCTCGTCCCTGCTCCGCAGAAACCCACCCGACGTTATCTTCAATCTGGTTGAATTTTTTCACGACTCCCAATTTTTAGAGTCTTCCGTTGCAGGATTGTTTGATTTGTATTCCATTCCGTACACCGGTGCTTCTCCAATTTCCCTGGCATTGTGTTTACGCAAAGGATTTACCAAACAGCTTCTATTGGCCAATGGTGTGCCGACGCCGAAGTTCAAAATACTATTTGAACCGACAATCGCAAAACGACATGGTTTGCGGTATCCGGTAATCGTAAAACCAGGACGTGAAGATGCCAGTTCTGGCGTAGATAAACATTCCGTTGTGGATACTTATGATGCGCTGCAGAGGCTGATAACAAAACTTTTTTCGGAATTTGCTCCGCCGATGCTGGTGGAAGAATATATCGAAGGGCGCGAACTGCATATTTCCATCCTTGGCAACAATCCGCCGGTGATGCTTCCTCCGTTGGAGTACGATTTTTCCGGACTTCCCGAAGATTACCCCAACATCATTACCTATGACGCAAAATGGAATCCTCTCAATGAAACATTCCATCAAATTCATACGGTCTGTCCTGCCCGCTTAACTCCGCGTCAGCTGAAAAAAATTGAAACAATCTCTCTGGCAACGTACGGCATTATGGAATGCCGCGATTATGCACGCCTGGATCTCCGGCTGGGAAAAAGAAATCAAGTGTTCGTTCTGGAGGTTAATCCGAATCCCGATTTAACAGAAAGTGTGTCTTTTATGGAAAGTGCGGAAAAAGCGGGATTGACGTTTTCCAAAACTCTTGCTGCAATTGTGGGATATGCGTTGAAAAGAAGAAAAAAATAGCATGACGGTTTTGTGCGCACATGTTTTACTATTGGTGCTTTGTTTCACTCTTTAGTGAACAACGTTAAAAAATACTTGCACGAACAATATCGCAGCAGCCGTACGGGCTTCTCTTCATCATTACTACCCATTCTCCCGAACATGCAATCTGCTCACCAATGATCGCATCCAATCCGCTCCAATTACAGTGGAAGCGAACATTGTTTTGAATCCATTTTGAAGTTCTAATGGAATTCTTCATAGATAAAATTCGTGAACATCCCCTCAATACGCATATCATCCGTTTCATGATCCATCAATTCTTCGGTAAGGAGCCGGTATGCCTCCACAGCAAAAACATCGCCAAGGAAATCAACACCAATCTGATGGTTCGTTAACTACTCCAATACAGCATTAACTGCTTCAGGAAAAACGCTCTTCCGGTATCTCGTTCAGCGGCGTTAATCCTGGATTCCCAATATAATTTTGCACAACGCTAGATTTTGTCTGTGCAGTCTGTTGTTCAAATTCTATTATTGAATATGCTCGTTCTTTTCATCAAATCGTACTTCCATAATAAAAACCTCCATTGCGTCATTTTTAATATTTGGCGATGAGCATCTCATGAAGGTATTATCGCGCTTGTTAACATTTCGTATTCGATAGCTGCGTTATCGCCTTGTAATCTTAATTAGCTGACCGCTATTCGCGGAATAATTTTCTTTCCGTGACGTTTGGTTTTTTCTGTGATCAGTATTCTACTCTTGTCTACCAGATCTTTGCGCGGTCATTCTTTGCGCGGACCAACATTCCTCCCGAACAACCGAATGCGTCGAAAAACTCCTGCATATTGGAAAGAGGACCGTTTGCTCGGAACATGCCGGGTGAATGCGGATCAGTGCGGACCTGAAGACGCAATGCTTCGTCTCGATAATTTCTCCGCCATACCTGTGCCCAGGAGAGGAAAAATCTCTGTGCCGGGGTAAATCCGTCGATCATTTGAAGATTCGATTTTTTATCCAATTCCTTCTGTAATGCAGTATAGGAAATGGAAAGCCCTCCCAGATCTGCAATATTCTCGCCGTTGGTTAGTTTTCCATTTACGTGCATGGAATCGATCGCTACATAACTATTATACTGTCCTTCCAGCACCGCTACACGCACTTCAAATTTTTTTCGTGTCTCGGAGCTCCACCATTCTTTCAGATTTCCTTCTGCATTGTATTTGCTTCCTTGATCGTCGAATCCGTGTGTCAGTTCATGACCGATCACTGCGCCCATACCGCCGTAATTGACAGCATCATCGGCATTCGCATCAAAGAACGGCGGCTGCAAGATCGCCGCGGGAAATACAATTTCGTTCATATTAGCATTGTAGTACGCATTTACTGTTTGCGGATTCATTCCCCATTTTGTCCGGTCAACCGGCTGACCGATTTTGGCAATATCCTTTTCAAACTCGAGCTCATTCGCGCGACGAACATTTTCAAGATACGACCTGCGATCGATCTTCAGTTTGGAATAATCTTCCCATTTGTCCGTATATCCGATCTTTACATTAAACGATGCCAGTTTATGAAGCGCGGCAGCGCGCGTAGAATCGTCCATCCAGTCTAGCTTTGTGGTAATATGATCCCGGAATGCATCAATCAAATTATCCACCATAACCTTGGCTTTTTGTTTTGCTTCCGGAGTGAATGTCTTCGCCACATACAATTCTCCCAGCGCTTCACCCATAGTACCGTTAATCACACCGAGTACGCGTTTCCATCGCGGCAGTATCTCTTTTGCGCCGGTGAGAATTTTTCCCGTAAAGCGAAAATGTTCCGCAACGAACGGAGAGCTGAGAGCGGGAGCCGAAGCGGAGATCAGTTTCCAACGAAGATACTGCTTCCATTCTGCTACTGTCACTACGCCGAACATTGTGTTTATTTCCGCAAAAAACTGAGGTTGGCCAACATTGACTGCCGTAACATGGTGAGCGTTTATTCGAGAAAAATATTCATTCCAATTAAATCCGGGTGTCATTTCGGAAAGTGTTTTCCGATCCATCTTGTGATAGTTCTTTTCCGGATCGCGCCGTTCTACGCGTGTATAGGAAGCTTTTGCCAGACGTGTTTCTAACGCGATTATCGTCGTTGCGTTGGAAAGTGCCGAACCATCGCCGTCCCCCGCCAACCTGAACATGTTCACCATATATTGCAGATATTCTTCGCGGATCTTCTTCGATTTGTCATCATCAGCCAGATAATAATCACGGTCTGGTAGTCCTAACCCTCCCTGCATTAATTGACCGATAACACTCTTACTTTCTTTTTCATCCTGATCGGAGAAAAATCCGAACAGCACTCGCACACCGATGGAATGGAAATAGGCGATTTCTTTTTGAACAGCAGACATGTCGCGAATGGCCGCAACACGTTTGAGATCTCCCGCAATCGCCCCTGCACCAATCCGCTCAATTGCGGCGGAATCCATGCCGGCAGCATACATATCTCCAATTTTTTTACGGTTACTTCCTTGTTTCGCTTTAGTATCCGCTGCAACCGCTTCAAGAATTTCTTTTAGGACGGCGCTGTTTTTTTCATTCAGCTCATTAAAACTTCCCCACATGCTGAACGCGTCCGGAATAGGATTGTTCTTCAGCCAGTTGCCGTTGGCATATCGGTAAAAATCATTGCACGGAGTAACAGTTGTGTCGATATTCGCCGGATCGATTGCCAGAACCTGTTTCGTCTGAGCATTCAAGAGCAGACAACAAACGAATAAAAGTGGTGCGAGATACTTCATAAAAACTCCTCGATTGAGTATTGGAAGAATACATTTTTTTGTGGGTCTTTAAAAAATCCGAATAAAAGTACAGCTCTATTTTAATTCCCACACCATTGTCACCTCGTCTGAAAACGACAGTTCTTTCACGTCGAAACCAAGCGACTGATCATTTTCCGCAGCAGCCGCTTTATACAGAGCGGTTTGATACACCGGATGCTGCATCACCGATCCGTAAGAAATGTGTTTGATTATACCGAGTTTCTGTTTCGCCGCTGAAGCAATCACCTCCGCACGGGATTGTGCATCATTGACTGTCCGTTTCAACAGTTCATCCCGTACCAATGTCTCGTGGTGTTCCGATAGGGTGAAATGTAACGAAAAGCGGACTTCGTTCTCACTGTTCATAAACGATGTGATGATTGAACCTATCCGTTCTTTCGAGTTAGAAAATTCCACTGAAATGTTCTGGTGCGCGATATATCCCTTATCGATGTTCGAACCGTTTTCCCACACCATATTTTTTGCCACGTTAAAATCGGCGGTTTTTATCTCCTCTTTTTTAAAGCCGACCATTTGAAGCTGTGCAGTTAAGGATTCTGTTTTTGCATTCAACCCTTTCACAACATCGGCGAATTTTTTATTTATCACGATTGCCTCTATCGTCAGCACGCCGAGATCGGGCATGGTTTTATATGTGCCGGTTCCTTTTACTTCAATTGTTCGATCGGCCGGCTGTGCAAATGCCAACCCAGTACATAACACCATAAGCATCATTGTTTTCATATATACATCCGTAGCTGTTGGTTTTTAATGAATGGTAGCGGTAAATATACTTTATCTGGTACGTGAAGACAAGAGACTATATGGCACTCGTTGCGCGTTGAATGAAGTTTTAGTGTCGGGTAAGCAGTATAGCGTTTCTGTGAGATTGGTGTAAATACAGAACAATATCACATAGCAGGGTTCTTTTGCTTCTTTTCTTGTGCCGACCAAATCTTTATACATTGTCGGCATTCCTTCGGAACCCCGTTAAGAAAAGAAGGAATAAGTTTTTCTCTTGTATGATGTATTTTGGACAAGTATCATAAACAATAAGTATTGAATTTTTCTTCCCGATATATTCATATAATATTTCTTAGAAGATTG
>JALNZH010000164.1 GCA_023229405.1 Bacteroidota bacterium | reverse complement strand
TACGCCAAGTGTAATAAGATCACTAGCCGAGAAAATAGCTGTGGGGGGATTACTAATTGTGAGCAGATGTTTCGTTTCAATGTAGCCGTTAAATGCCCGAAAATCATTTCCGACAATTATTGCAGGATCAATTGGAAGTCCTGCCATTTCAAGAGCTTTCGTATATCCTTTTTTTCGCTCTTCATTCGCGTACGTACCCGGAAGCCCTTGAATAAACGCTATGCGTCGATGTCCTTCGCTCAGCAGGTATTGAACAGCCATCATTGCTCCATACACATTATCCACACTCACTCCGTCAACATCAAAATCGTTGAAACATCGATCGAGTGTAATAAGAGGGATTCTTCGTTTATTGACTATTTCTTTAAGATGTTTCGCTTCTTGACCAACAGCAGCAACAATTAAACCGTCCACACGCTTGTCCAATAATTGTCGCAATGACTCTTCTTCGCGTATTGTATTTTCATCGGTGTCGTAGACAACGGTTCCATATCCAAATTTTCTTAATTCACTGGCAAGATTTTTCACAATTGTTGAAAAGAATGGATTTGAAATATCAGGCACCAATATTCCAATTTCGTGAGTTTGTTCCGTCCTCAAACTGCGAGCAAGCACATTAGGATGATATCCCAGCTCTTCAGCTGTTTTTTTAATAATGAGTGTTGTTTCTTCACTTATGGAGATTTTTTTTGATCCTTTGTGAAGCACTCTTGAAACAGTGGACAGTGAAAATCCAGTTTTTAGCGCTATATCCTTTAGTTTTATTGGCATATTTTTACCTTATTAATGACAATATTATGTAAACGATTGCACAAATAATATTCGGATAGTTAATTTTTGTGCTTTTTAACAGATATATTCAATATTAAATAAACAAATATTGATTTTACAAACTTCACGATACATCATTATAACATATTTTATGCAATCGTTTGCATAAAGTAATATTTTTGATGTGTCTTGTCAAGTACAATTTTGTAAAAAATGAATATTGTTGATCCCGACCAAAATATCTTATTAACTGATGTTACACAAAAAGATAAAAATGGTTCGACGCGGCGCAGAAACATCGGTCCCATCCTGAGCAAATCCTTTGCTGTTTGTTCCGAAGGAATCCCTGCGGGAAAGGATGCGTCTCCCGATAGGGATGCCTTCGGCAGAAGAATGACTTAACTATCTTAGCCTGCGCCTTCCTCACCATGACTGTTTTTCTTATTTTGCGTAACGTGAGTTATTAAAAAAGAAGTGCGATGTACCGACAGTTTTTATGAAAAATTGAACCGTATATTTGTGAACAAATACCAATTCTCAAAAATATTCTTGTATTTTATTTATCTGTCGTCATACGGTTCCGCTTTGCGCATCCCATATGACGGAATCCAAAGGCAGGACATCCCGTACACTGCTCTTCATCCTCCACCAAATAATTTACGCACTGGCGCGATGCTTAACTGACAGCCTGAGCAAGTCCGGATTTTTTCCTTTTGGATAGGTCGAAAGATTCCATTGAATACATCACTTGCCTGTATGGACGATACTTATACAAATGAAACACCATAAGATGTGCGATGTTAATTTTTAAATACAATTTTACTACAACGACTCTAGTGTCCTGTACCAATAATACCTTAACTAAGTCGTCATCCCCCCAACGGGGCCGTTGGCCGAATGTCCCGCCTTTTAGGACTTCGCCGTGGCGGGACTCAAAAAGCGGAGATTTTGTCGGGCATCTAAATATTGGATTTCCGCCAGAAACATGCGGGAATGACGGTTAGTTTTTTAAATTGAGTGTCGTGAGTTTATTAAATTGGTGTGAATATTTCGCCCGATTTATTAAAAGTTTTTTCGATACAGGACACTAGATTAGACTGCAAAAATAAATTACGTCTGAAGAGATATGTTCATTATCTCAGTAGAACAAACTGATATCAGTGTAGTGATTCGGGAGATATAAAATGGTTATTGACCTCAGCGATTATGGAAAGCCAAATCCACTGTCACCAAATGAATTGGAAGATAAATTATTTCATTTGTCGTCGATATTAAGAAGTAAGGAGGCAGATGGAATTATTTTTAGACAGGAAGGAGCGCTTCGATGGCTGACTGGCGTTCGACACCAAATTATCAATATTGCTCCAGATGCAGTTAGTCCGGTGCAAGTATTGGTAGTGATGAAAGAAGATGGTTGGGACTTCACATTTGTTACTTCACGTTTTGAAATGCCAAGAATTAAAGAACAACTTCCTCCCATCTACGAGGGTTGTCCAAAAATACAAATCAATTTTTCTGAGAGCTTTCCGCCAATACCAAACAACATTATTTCCAGTATTGATTCAACCTATTTCACAGTTGTGAGTGAAATCATTCAACCGCTCGTAGGCGGTTTGAAAGGTAATCAATATAAAAAATTACAATGGCTCTCTTGTATGACCTCAGCGATTATGGCAGAAACTGCGAATACAATCGAACCAGGAATGAATGGTTCAATTGTGAGAGGCATGTTGTTTAACAATTTTTCGCATTGGGATATTGAAAGCAATCTTATTATGGTTTCGCTGTCAGGACAGGAGAAATTTTTTCATCCTCTGTATGATTCACGATACCGGATCGATCCAGACAGTTGGGTCAAACTTGTAGCAGGAACTCGATACGTCGACATGATTGTATCGGCAAGCATCATGATCAAATTCAATGGATGTTCTGAACATGCACAACGCACCTATCGCTGCCTTCAAGAAGCTGTCATTGAATATGCTGACTGTTATCGGGTGAATGCTCTTGAATCGGACATCTATACATCGGTAGGTGAACGATTCCGTGCCGTTGGTGAACGTTTTGGCCTTCCTGAATTTTTTCAATCCGCATATGCACATCACCTCGGCGGGCCAACAAGTCCTCTGGGAAATCGAGATTATATCATTACACAAACAGGGTCCCATAAAATGTTTTCTTGGATGCAATTTGCACTCAATCCGATGGAAACAAAATATTATACAAAAATTGAAGTGCAAGGTATCATCATGCCGTTTGGCCCACCACTGATCATTGATTCATCTACGTTTACTCCCCCTTTGGCGCTGGAGTATACAAAAGTAGTTTCTTCCGGAGGAACTAACGGAAATTTGGCAAATATCGTTTTACGATAATTGAATGTTTTTTCTTGGCTGTCCAAAATAAAACCCTTATAGGCAAAAATTTATCGAAACAAGTGGATGTATGGAAGCTATTTTACGTTGAGAAAAGTAAGCCCTCCCCTACATTTTTTACGGTGTTGGATGAAATGTGTGAGAAAGCGAAATTTAGGAGGATTGAGTGAGCTTTTTTCTCCCCCTACCAAGGGGGAGAAAAAGAGGGGGGTCTGAAATCATGAAGGGACTTTTGATGGCGTTTTTTGCCATCTACGGGCAAGTGCGAACGGGATTCATCGCGCGCGTTACATTTCGCACGGGGTTCTTGTGCTTCTTTTCTTGTGCCGATCAAATCTTTATACCATGTCGGCATTCCTTTGGAACCCCGTCAAGAAAAGAAGGAATAAGTTTTCTCTTTTATGATTTATTTTGGACAAGCATGTGTTTTTTTCTATACTCAGATTTGATGAAACAGCCACTGGACACTTGCAGTTTAGTTGTTTGTATTCTCGTATACGATGCAATACGTGGATATCCGTTTGAAGAGATACTCGTGAGAAGATTATATCAAACGAACCTACATTCCTTATGACACTAAATTGTGAGTGAAGAAAAAACACGCTGAGTTTAGATCAAATGTGGAGACTTTCCCAAAGAGACCTCTCGGAGGTACTCCTGTTCTGCTTGCTGTGATAGTGAATATATTTAAAATGAAAAATCCCCGGTTCATTCGGGGACTTTTGAGCTGGTGAGGAGACTTGAACTCCTGACCTGCTGATTACGAATCAGCTGCTCTACCAACTGAGCTACACCAGCAAATATTTCAATATTCCATTGTGAATCAACTATTCTACCAACTGCTTGTCCGTCTTCTTTCTGAAGTAAGCAACACCACCAAAGTGTGATAAACTTGAATAATATACTACTTTTATCGTATAACCTCAAACACAAAATATCTTTCCAATGTTGTATTTCCTGCGGTAATTGTCTACCCTGCATACACACCTTAACGAAAGTGTAACCAATGACGAAACAAAAAAAACATCCGTTGGAACAATTGATATCACGTATGTTCGCAATCATTGATGGACAGATTGCACTCGCCGCACAATCTGGAATTTCACTCCCCTATTATGATTTGAACGAGATGATTAAATTGGAAACGGAACAGATGACATCGCCGCTGCATCTCTCCATTAAGTTTATCCATGAAAATGAAGCGTACGGAAGTGAATGTGATATTCACGGAAATTATTTCGGGCTGTTGTGGATGATGAAACACCGTGACAAAATCCTCATACGAAGTAACAAATCGAGTGATGTAGTGACGATGATGCAATTGGAACTGTATACCCTGTGGCATGATGATATTTTGGAAATGGACGAAATTGATGTCAACGATATTGCAACGATTGATGCCTACACAAAAAACCGAGGATCCCGGGAGATTACGTTACTTGAATTTTGAACCAGTATAGAGTGAATATTTAATGAAATCCGATTCTGCTGCAAATCGGATTTTTCACTATATTTGGCGTATACAATAGACAATCGGACGCTCGCCCATCCCAAGGAAGGCGGTATTTCCAAAATGATCACTCGAATATTTTTCCTGCACCACTGGGCTGTGATGTTTGCACTATTGCCGGTACTTCTACAATTCGCAAATTCGCAACCCAGCCGGATCGAATTGAAATCCCTCTCTTCTCCCACATTGTCACGAACAATGTATTTTAATATTCTTTTCCCGGAAGGGTACGACAACGAAACGGATCGGTATCCCGTTGTGTATCTCTTCCGTGGTGCGGTTGACGAATGGGCAGATCCGAGCGAAGATAACAGCCGGCGCGGAAACATCAAGACTGTCTATGACACACTGTATGCGAAAAAAAAATTGGGCAAAATGATTCTTATCATGCCGGGACTCGGTGCGCCAGCACCAGAAATCGAATATTTGTACGTAATCAATGAATTGCTGCCGTACGTCGATACACATTTCAGAACGATCCCGACCCGCTGGCACCGCGCGATTGATGGATTTTCACTCGGCGGATTAATTGTAACGAATTTTCTCGCCGGCACACCGCAGTATTTTGCATCCGTCGGATCGTATGACGGAACACTTTCATTATTTGATAATGCAAAATTTATTTCCGCATCTAATCAACTGATCTATTCCATCAAACAGATGCAGTTGCTCTATCATACTGCATCGCTCGGCGGGAATAATCATAATAACAATATGACAACCTTTTCCATACTGAATGCGAAAGGAATTGTTAACGCTCTTCCCTCGTATGGACTCGATCCGAACGCACAACACAATTGGTATTATGCCGATTGGCACACGGCAATAACGCTCCCATTACATTGGGCGAAAATTCAATCAGTGTCGAACTCACTCTCTCTCGCGTTCAAAACACAATTCAACGGGCAATCGATCTCCGGAACAAATCAAATTGACTGGTCGAGAGTAACTGTCCCCAATCCTATTACAACACATCTCCTATATTCAAAAGATAATGGCAAGCAATGGACAGTGCTCTTCACAACAGACAATAACGATTCCACATGGTCGTGGAACACTGTCCCGCTTCCCGACGGCACACGGTATAAAATAAAAATCATTGCCGCAGGCGATACACTGTTTGGGTCAACCGCCAGCGGTTCATTCACGATCAACAATCCAGGCAATGGCGCTCCGGATGTTGAATTTGTCAACTTGAATGCACGCGATACAGTGTATGGAAATTACACGATGTACTGGAGTGCGGCAGATGCGGATGGCGATGTGGTGACACTGACTCTTGATATATCCTATAATGAGGGAGTTTCATGGAACACTATCGCAACAGCAATTCCTAATTCCGGCTCATTCCAATTTACTACGAGAACACTCGCCAATAGCAGTTCCGTGCTCTTCCGCATCAGTGCAAGCGATGGCCTGACTGAAACAAAATCAGTTTCGCCAGCGCTTATCATCAATAATAAAAGAGTTCACTTAACCAATGCGTTCTTCGATCACCTCTCTGGTCATAGCGACGCGACGTTCGCCGCAATGGGAATGAATATCGATTCTCTTTGGCCGGCAAACTATACAATGACGTTTTCGAATCTCGAAGGGAAGAAACGATATTCTGTTTTTAATTCCAAAGGAGTAGAAGTCGTTAAAAACGCGACAGAACTCGATGGGAAATCCGAGGGACCGCTATTCGACGGGTTCAGGTTACTCATTCAGGATTATACAGTTCCAGTTGTAAATGTTGACTCCACCCGCTGGATCACCGGCAGTTCAACCCTTGAAGCCGAAGTGAAATTACTGGATTTGATATTGGAATCCGGCACTGTCACCGCCGTTCCTTATCCGTCGGATTATGAGATCCGTTTCAGCAACACGATCACCGACACAACCCTTTCACTTTACGGAGCACTCTCTCAACCGGTCCCCTTTTTCGTTTGGAATAAGACACTGAACAAAAAGACGAAGATCATCTTCGTTGAGATCGACGGTAACGGCGTACTGAGTAGAAATGATGAACTGTATTTTATTGAGTACGATTCAATGAAAACGCCGATTCTCACCTGGCACATTCAATTCGTTGGTACTGAAACTGCCACGAACCCTGCAGCCGGCGATTTGTTCCTGATTAAAATAATGAAACCGTTAACTGCAAACGATCGGTACCGGTTTATGTTTACTCCCCCACTCGCAGCCAACCCAGAACAATTAATTCCGGGATCGTATTCTCTCACTCAAAATTTCCCGAATCCTTTTAATCCATCAACAACAATATCATTCACTATCCCTGGTTCCGCTCTGACCGGCAAAAACGTTGCGGCAGAGAATACATCCATTATGGTGTACGATATTCTCGGACGAAGAATTGCTACATTGGTAGACGAATCACTTCCTGCAGGAAACTATTCAATTATCTGGAATGCGTCAGAATTTGCAAGCGGTGTCTATTTTTATCGTCTCCATTCAGGAGAATTTTCAAAAACCAAATCAATGCTTTTCACGAAGTGATTATTTATATGTTCACACTCTCTCGAATAACATCAATATTGTTACTTGCGTTTCAATCACTCTTCACCCAGGCGACATATCAATGGACTTTGCTGAAAGCATCCCCAGTACAATCCGGCCGGTACGAAGACATAAAGTTTATTACTCCCCAACAAGGTTGGGCGGTCTCCGGCGCGTCAACGATTATCATGACAAATAATGGCGGGGAAACATGGGAAACGCTTCAGGCCGTCGCACCGTATAAAGTATATTTCCGAAGTTTAGCATTGATCAATTCAACAAAAGCATTTATTGGCACACTCAATTCCATCTATCCGCTCATTGTTACTTCAAACAGCGGGAAAAAATTCTCACCTGTTGTTATTAAAGAAAAACAACCGACGGCAATTTGCGGAATGTATCAATACAAAAATTCCATCTACGGTGTCGGTGCATATTTTGGTAATGCAACATTTATTCGGTCACAGGACTCTGGGGCAAACTGGATAGGGATTGACATGATGCCGTATGCGAATTCCCTGGTGGATTGTTATTTCTTTAATGACAGTGTAGGATTAACCATCGGTTCAGTCGGAGGAACTTCCTTCGGCAATGGCAATTCAGTGGTTCTCCGCACCACGAATCGGGGCAATTCGTGGGAAACAGTTTATAAATCCGAACGGTTTAACGAGTGGGGCTGGAAGTTATTTTTCATCAATGATTCTGTCGGTTACGCTAGCATCGAACGAATGCAAACAACAGTGGGGGGGATTTATTATATAAAAACGACGGATCGAGGCATGACATGGAGTGACCATTATTTTTTAAAGGATTACGATGTGGAAGGAATCGGATTCTGGAATGAGAACACCGGATGGATCGGCGGATGGACCGGACCGACCTATCAAACGCTGGACGGTGGAACAACGTGGAAAACGTTCACCATGAGCAACACCATGTACCATTTGAATCGGATCCGGAAAATTAATGATACGCTTATGTACGGCGCCGGAACTCAAATTTACCGGTATTCTCCATCTCTTGTTGCCGCAGTCGAAAGAGAAGAGACAAAAACACCCATCACTTTTTTTGTAGCTCAAAATTATCCAAATCCCTTCAATCCTAATACTACAATTGAATTCACTCTGGCTGAAGCAAGTATCGTCCGGGTCAACATTTATAATTCAATCGGTCAATTGGTA
>JALNZH010000356.1 GCA_023229405.1 Bacteroidota bacterium | reverse complement strand
AACCGGCCGGCACCTACAGACTGCAGTGGCGTCCCTCCCCGGAACTTTCCGGAGGAGTATACTTCTATCAGGTTCAGACTGAGACTCAGACAGTCACCCATTCCATGTTGTATCTTAAATAATCATCAGGATTGTTATGAAAAAAACCATTACTGCTCTCCTACTTTTGATGCTGACCGTTCACGCGCAGGATCACCAGCGCAGCGGTGCCGAAATTTGTTCAGAGGGAAGGCAAAACCGCTCCTTCCTGGAATTTTCAGAACGACAATCTCTCAGCTCACCAACACATGCTTTTGATATTCTTCATTACTCTCTCGATCTGGATCTTTTCAAAAACTACACTTTCCCCTTCCCGCACTCGTTTTCCGGATCCATCACACTGCAATTACGTGCGGATAGCATTATTACTTCCATTACGTTGGATGCTGCCACCAGCTCGCTGGCAATCGACTCGGTATATGGAGCTGGCGTTACATTTGCTCACTCAAATAATATGCTCACAATACAATTGGACAAAAGTTATCAAATCAACGAAACGTTGGTAGTAAAAATACTATACAGACATTTAAACATCGCCGATAATGCATTTTACGTAGGGAACGACGGAATGGTATTTACCGATGCCGAACCAGAAGGAGCACGAAAATGGTTCCCCTGTTGGGATAAACCCTCGGATAAGGCAACGATGGAGCTGAGAGCAAAAGTTCCTGCTGCAGTAAAACTCGGCTCCAACGGTCTTCTTGTGGATACACTACGCAATGGGGATTCCCTCTGGTTCCATTGGAAGAGCAACGAACCTGTGGCAACGTATTTGATGGTTATTTCATCCAAAATAAATTATAATCTGGATATTGTCTATTGGAAGAAACTCTCGAATCAGAACGATAGTATTCCGATTTTTTTCTATTGGAACACCGGTGAATCGAAAGACGGTCTTGATAATATTAAGAAGAAGATCCTGCCGATGACGGATCGATTTTCGACATTGTTCGGAGAACATCCGTTTCAGAAAAATGGATTCGCAACGATGAACAGTCAATTTACCTGGGGAGGGATGGAAAATCAAACACTGACGAGTCTCATGCCAGACGGATATATAATCGAAAATCTTGTCTCACACGAATACTCCCATCAATGGTTCGGCGATATGATTACCTGCGCAACGTGGGCGGACATCTGGTTAAATGAGGGTTTCGCGACATATTGCGAAGCATTGTGGTATGAGTATACATCCAGTTATTCCGCATACCGGGCCGACATTAGTTATAATGCGAGATCCTATTTACGGTCCAATCCGGGACGACCAATTTATAATCCAGCTTGGGCGGTCACCACTCCTCCCATTAATCAACTCTTCAGCACAACCATCACTTATTTTAAAAGCTCGTGCGTCCTTCACATGCTACGGTATGTATTGGGGGATTCTCTCTTCTTTGCAGCATTACACAGTTATGCCCTCGATCTACAATTTAAATACAAAACAGCAACAACCGCCGATTTTGTAAATAAAATAAATGAGGCGACAAATCAAGATCTCACCTGGTTTTTTGACCAGTGGCTGAAGGTTGCCAATCATCCAGCGTATGATATTCAATACTCTTTGGATCAATCCATGAAAAACGTATCGGTTCAGATCAGTCAATCCCAAACAACCGGCACGTATTGGAAAATGCCGGTAGAAATGAGATTCAGACTTGCCAACGCAAGAGATACAACTGTAAAGGTGTTTAATTCCGCCAACCAACAATTATTTCAGTTTTCTTTTCCCGTTGCAGTGGTACGATTAACAGTTGATCCGGACAGTCAAATAGTTTTAAAAACACTCAGTGTGCAAGAAGTAACTTCGGTTCACAAACAAATCGGATTGTCGATGCACTATCAGCTTCAGCAAAACTATCCCAATCCATTTAATCCGGAAACGGTGATTGAATATGCCCTTCCCCAGCGAAGTCATGTAATGTTGCAGGTATATGATATTCTCGGACGAAAAGTAGAAGAATTATTGAACCAAATTTCGGATGCGGGTGTACACTCTATTACATGGAACGCCTCACATCTGCCAAGCGGCGTCTATTATTACACGATGAACGCGGGACAATATTCAGAAACACGGACGATGATTCTCGCAAAATAAATTACTTCTCCCGTCAACCTAAAACGAGTTCATCGAAACATCTGAAAAAGAGGTTGCTCTTAGTCATTCTGAACACATTCGCTTCGCTCAGTATACACTTCGCGAAGAATCTTGTTCTTCCCTTTGCATGGAAAAACGAGATTCTCTGTCTGAGCACCCGCGGGCAGGCTCCTCACTCCCTGCCTGCACCAACGGTGTTCCGTTGTGACCGGCAGACAGGCACTCCTCGGAATGACATTGCAATGAGATTTTTCAGATATCTCTTATATTCACAAAGAGCCACCGCACAACAGCAGATGATGTTTACGGGAAAAACACAAGAATATTTGAGAATGCACAGAGCGAAGAAAATTCTGAAATAGACACCTACCGTGGAAGAAGCAATAAGCATCACACAATTTCTGAATGACAACGATGAGTTGGATGGGAATGATCCGAATCGTTATGCCAATCCTGTGTGAAAAAATAGGTGGGGCGCAAGATGGAGTGTAGTTCGATCTGCCTGTGTTCGGAAAGATTCGCTACATGAATTTCTACGGATGTAAAAAATATATTCCCTGTAGATGAGTATCGACGAAAGATCCGCTCAATCACCGACAGAACGGATTAAAACAAGAATCCCAGGACAAATCCGTTATACATTCGTTGATAATCGAGCGTGTTATTATTCATATTCCACTGCTGCGTTTCAAAACGGTACCCAATCAATATTCCTTCAAACACCAATTCCGGAATGATCAGCTGTACTTCGGCGCAGAGTGAAGTCTGCGTTCCGTAATCAGTGCTGAATCCTTCCGACGCGTAGTAAAACGATCCGATGACAAACGCTTGAATACCGATTGAACGGTCGAAGTGTTTAAACTTAATCCCGGTTCCCAAACCGAAGCTTCCAATATCGAAATCCTCCTGTTTTTTTCCCGGTGCGTCTGCACGAACATAATTCGCAGCGACCGCAACAGGAATAAACCAATGTCCTTGTGACTGTTTTGTTCCCTCCAATGAAAAATCAGAATGCGATTCAACATACACGGAGAACGATTCGCGGGAATTGCCATAGATATCGGAAAACGTCTGATATCCTACCGCCATCCTTCCGTTGTTTTGACGATATTCGACAAACGGTAGCGCGGTCGAAATACTGATGCGACCGGAATCGGCGAATGGATTGGAAGACCGGGCGGAAAATTCTTGCAGATTTCGACTGACGGCAAGAGCGCGATATTCACTAATCATCGCATATTCATAACCAAAATCCTGAGCCAGGGAGAAAGTCGCAACCATAACAAGGCAAGACAAAATTTTATTCAT
>JALNZH010000089.1 GCA_023229405.1 Bacteroidota bacterium | reverse complement strand
CAGCATTTTCTTTCAACAGATAGGCATCTATTCCATACTCAAACGAATTGGAAAATATTTTTTCTTCTTTATGCATTGTCAGAAGAATATTGGCAATATTGTTATCGATCAATTTTATTTTTTTTGACAGTTCAACACCGTTTATTCCCGGAAGCTGGTAATCAAGAATGACGACATCAACTTTTTTCTTTGCAAGAATTGATAATGCTTCTTCACCGCTTCCGGCTTCTCCAATAATTTCAATGTCATTCCCTTCCGTCACCGCGGCCCGTATCCCCTTCCTAAACAGAGGATGATCATCGACAATCAGTATTCTTTTTTTGCTTTTTGAGCTTTTCATGGTTGTTCAACGCATGGTATAGGTATTTCCACTTTCACCGAAGTTCCTTTGTTGAGTTTCGATTCAATGGTAATTGATCCCTTAAGAATATTCACTCTTTCATTCATTCCCGTAATGCCCAGACCAGTGTGGTATTTGTGCGCAGCTCCGGAATATTTTTGCTGCGAAAAACCTTTCCCATTATCATGCGCGGTAATTGTCACAGTATGGTGCTCTTGTTTCACACGTATTTCGGCTTGTGTTGCTTTTGAGTGCTTAAGAATATTGTTCAGGAGTTCCTGCACAATTCTATACAGATGTAATTCATGCTCTCGCTCAAAAAGTCCATCAACGCTATCAATGGTATATTTAAAATGGATATTGGTTTTATTTTCCATCCTGTCTACGATAGCTTCAAGCGCTTCAGTCAATCCTAAATCATCCAATTGGTATGGATGAAGATTTCGTGACAGATTACGGACACTTTCAATTACTGACGTTGTTGTTGTAGAAATATCTTCAATATATTCAACAAAACGGTTTTTCTTCGCTAATGCTCGTTTCGCTTTCAACCATAACAACGCCATGTTTTTTATGATCAGTAATTCTTGCCCGATAGCATCATGAAGTTCCAGAGCAATTCGCTTGCGTTCTTCATCTTGTGATTGAAGCAATTGATGCGTATAGCGTTCGCGGGTATCGACTTCTCGCTGCATGGCTTCAACAGCAAGCTGCTGCTGTTGAACTGATTTTTGTTCCGCCTCACGTTTCTGTTTTTCTTCGTTCACATATCTATACATACCCAGAACAATCAAAGAAATCACAAATTGAAATATCCCCCAGTGCATCACATATGTTTTTGTAATCAGCGCATCGGTACGATTAATGAGGTAATAATAATAATGGAGAATTTCGACAGAACTCAGGGCAGAAAAAATAGCTGTCCCTACTACAAGAATAAGATGGTCGATTTTCTTTAGCGAAAGAGACCTGAACAATAAGACAACAACCAAATTACTGGTAATGATTTGAAGAATTAGAAATGGTATTTTTAGGTCGACAACGGTGTACCGTGTCAGTAATAGAACAACAACGGCAAAGATAATATACCCGGCATGAATTTGCCAGACACGCCGAACGATGATCTTGAAGCGCGGCAATACCATTTCTTCAAGCGAAACGAATATTCCGGCAAAGAAGAAGTAGACAAAATTATCGACAAACACTACGAACCGAGTATTGTGAATCAACAAATAGATGTAGGGGTTATCAAAACTTACAGAAATGCTTGTCGCAAAGAAAAAGATTGTAAGACCCAAATAAAATTGCGTTTTCCGCACGAATAAAAACATCGCCAGCATCACACAAGCAGCCAGCAGGATAATTGATCCCATAATCATATCGTAGATATTCCCGCTGATGATTTCTTGATAAAAATAATCGAGTGATCCCACCGCAACCGGCGACGCCAATCCGATTTCACTGCTTTCAGAAAAAAAACGGAAATACAGATATTGTTCTGAACAATGATCGTTCAGTTTAATAAGGTACCATCGAAATCCTAATATTTCTTTGTTAGAGGAAGCAGAAAGGTACGTTCTATTATCAAATATCAATTTGCCTTCACAAAAAACCTGCATTTCCTGCTGCACCATGTTTACAAAAAGAGCCTGCGATGGACGATTCCATGGAGGTAGTTTTGTTCTCAGCCAAAGTGTTTTCTTCGCAGTATTTGGAAGCAAACTTTCAGTGGTTTTTTTCCAGAAGACTATTTCTGTCCAACGAGGCGGAAAGAGGTATAGACCGGAGCTATCTTGTTCTATGTCCCCTTGGTAATATTCCCAATCAATAAGCTTTAAGAATTCGGTGTCGTTAGTAGCGTGTTCTTGGTTGCCGCAGAAACAACGCTCCGAAATGACAAAAATGCCAAAAAGGAGAGGCAACATCAACAATCTTAGATTATTCAACACGACCATCACCGAGAGGTTCAATAAATAAAAAAGGACTTGTGTGAACATACACAATTCACAAAAGCCCTTTCTCTTCGTAAGAAGCACTAATGATGGTACGTATTCTGAAACTGAATAGCAAAACAAAATAGCGCTTAGAAAATATAGACTCCCCTACTTCATGAGCATAATCTTTTTCACTTTCACGTGGTCTTGGCCTTGTAACCGTAAAAGATACATTCCGCTTGAAAGCTCCGATGCATCAAACGTTGTTGAATATGTTCCTGCTTCTTTCACTTCGTTCACCAGTGTTGCTACTTCTCTTCCAATTGCATCATACACTTTCAACGTGACATGACTATTTACCGGCAACTGATAATTGATTGTTGTCGAAGGATTGAACGGATTCGGGTAATTCTGTTCAAGAGCAAACACTTTCGGCACACTATTGATCGTAACTTCAACAGACTGTGAATAGGAGAATTTTCCATCACGATCAATCTGTTTTAATCTATACGAATATTTACCTGCGGAAAGATTTTTGTTCGTAAATGAATATTGCTTCGGTGAATTGGTTGAGCCGTTCCCTTCTATAAAGCCAATTTTTTTCCAGGCAAGATGACCGTCACCTTGAAGGTGACGGTCATCTACTGCACGGCGTTCAACGTCAAATCCATAATTATTCTGCTCTGTTGCTGTCTTCCATTGGACTTCAACAGCGTTATTTTTTGCAGTTACCGTAAATGACACAAGCTCCACCGGCAGCGGATCATTGGTGCCAATTGCAAATTGACTGAATGAGGAAATTCCGCTGAACGTAACAGATGTGTCGGTGATACTTGCCCCCGAAGCGATTGATGTCCAACTACTGTCATCGTTGCTGTTTCTTCTATACAATGTATAGTTGGAAGCAGATGCTGTTCCACCATTGGTGAATGTAGAGGGAACAGTGAAGGTAAGATTTGCTGAAAATGTTCCCGGCGTACCAAATGTATTTACAATCCAATACCGGTCATTCAATGTTGTTGATGAACCGGAAGGAAGTGAATTCGGTGCGACAGAAATTGCAGTGGAGTATAGATCAATGGCAGCATCAAACGCATCAGTTGTTGTTAATGAAAGTGTTCCAAGTGACGTTGTGCCGGTTGAAAATAATGTAGACGAAGTAGTTGTTCCTTTTCCCACAGGCGCGGTAGAAGGTACCCACGTTGGAGAATTATAGAGCGTTCCATTGTAGTCGTTGTAAATATCCGTTGCAGTGGTTCCGTTTCCAGTATTGAGCTGATAATAGGCTACTAATCCAGATGGAGCCCCATACTGTGTACGGTGCATATCCTCACGAATTTGTACCGCGCTGCGAACAAAGTTCCAGATTTTTACTTCGTCAATCTTTCCCTGGAAATTGGCTAATCCACCGCCATCCGAACCAAGCAGATACACAGTGCCGCCAGTCCAGAGTTGAGAGGGATAATCATTTGGGTAAGTATCAAGAATATCTGCCTCTTTTACTCCATTCACATACAATTGCATCGCTTGCGTCCCGCTATTGTAATAATCTCCCGCTACGATGGCTATGTGATACCATTGGTTTGCAACAATGTTTGTTGTTCCGTTCAATGTAAGTGGACCATAGTTATATTCATCATAGAGATAATGAACAAATTTCCCTCCTTCGATTTTCAGCTGGTGAGAATAAGCAAAATTTTGATTTCCAAGACCATCTGTTCGGACAAAGATATTCATATTATTTGTTGTTGCTGGCTTGATCCACATTTCAATGGTGTACGCACCAGGAGTAAATGTGGCGGGAAGTGCAACAAAATCGTCAGTGCCATCAAATGACAATGCATATCCAGCAGTTGTATCAAATGGATAGCTGTCCGATTTTCCGATTGCAAATTGACTGAATGAAGTGATACCATTAAACGACACGCTTGTAGAAGTTGAAGTCGACGCTCCGGTTTTCACAAGTGTCCACGAGCCGTCGCCGTTTCCTTCCCGTGAGTATAACTTGTAAAATGAATTCGGTACACCGCTGGTGAATGATGACGGTACGGTGAAAGTAAGATTGGCAGAAAATGTGTCTGCAACGCTGTCGTTAAATTTATCCAACACCCAGTATCTGTCGC
This sequence comes from Bacteroidota bacterium, assembly GCA_023229405.1. Taxonomy (GTDB): domain Bacteria; phylum Bacteroidota; class Ignavibacteria; order UBA10030; family UBA8401; genus UBA8401. The sequence continues at coordinate 7,504 of JALNZH010000089.1, read as the reverse complement.
TCAGTGTACTTGCCGCACCTGTTGGCTGCACATTCGGCGAAACAGTTATTGCTGTTGCAGTTAATTCGACCGGTGTATCAAAATTATTGGTAGTAGTTAATGAAAGAGATGCCACATTGAAATTTGCTGTACCAGTAGCAAATGCTGAAGCAGATGCGCTTGTCCCATATCCTGCAATAATTGTCGAGTTTGCCCAACCGGAAGAAGCGGTAAAGTTAAAATTTGTGAGCGTGCCTGCATTTCCTGTTATCGGATCACCCACAGTCGTACCGCTTCCTTCTGCAAATTGCCACTCTGCCAACAAACCCGAAGTGTTCGTGGGAAATACGCGATGCATATTCTCGCGAATTGTGGTAGAATCAAGCGCAGAGTTCCAAATACGAACTTCATCAAGTGAGCCGGCAAATTGAGGAAAACCAGAATCGAAACGTCTTCCTAAATATATCGTTCCAGACCCGCTATAGTCATTGCTTGGCGCGTCGGACGCAATGATCACTCCATCCATTAATATTTTTCTCGCATTTGTTGCTGCATCATAGGTAAATGCCCAGTGATGCCACAATGAATCATACGCAACAGAAACATTCAATCCTTCAAGTCCATAGAAATCGAACCTAAGCTGTGAAGCTGTGTTCCATCCAATGTGTAATCCTTGATTATCGACCGCAGCACCCTGGCTCATAATGTATCCGCCGGTATTTGAAGAACGCTTTGCCCAAAAATCAACGGTAAACGAACTGTTGGCAATATTCACTCCCGAGCCAGCATTAACATAATCGTCTGTTCCGTCAAACTTTAATGCATATCCCGGTGTTGAATCGGAAGTTACGGAAGTTGTTGCCAGCTCGAACTGTCCGAGCTGCGTTACTCCGTTAAACGTAATAGTTGTTGATGTTGACGATGAGGCGTTTGTGTTAAGCAGTGTCCAATTTCCAGCTCCGCCAAACGGTCTGCCGTAAAGCTTGTACTGCGAAAGAAATTTTGTATTACTGTTTGTGAATGACGAAGGAACAGTAAACGTAACAGAAGAGATAAATGTACCGGGATCTCCATACCCATCCACAGACCAATAGGTATTATTCAATACTGTTCCTGATGGAACTGTGTCCGGTGCAACGGTATATGAACGGGATGCTAATGACAGCGAATTATCAAACGCATCCGTTGTGGTAATGGAAAGGTCACCAAGCGATGCAGTTCCACTTGAGAAACTGTTGAGCGTAGATGTTGTTCCTGCTCCAAACGGAATTGTTGAAGTCGTCCACGATGAAGTCGTGTTCATATTCGTCAGTGTTCCGATATTTCCGTTGACAACATCTATCGCTTTGGAAGAACCGCTTCCTTCTTTACATTGCCACCAAGCAACAAGACCTGAAGGGAGTGAAGAGAATGATTTGTGCATATCTGCTTGAATTGCAGAATCGGTGAGCGCAATATTCCAAATACGCACCTCATCAAGCGAACCTTCTAATCGAAAATCAGTTGGGTTAACACCGCCGCCAATACCGAGAGAACCAGTATTGTCATCTATTGAACCAACGATTGCGGTTGTACCTCGCAGTGTTCCATTAACGTAAATCTTCAAATTCGATCCATCGAACGTTGCAGCAAGGTGATACCAAGAGCCTGTTGTTGCAGTAATACCTGTTGCAGATGCAGTATACCGATTGCCGGCAACGACAACGTCGGCATTGAACAAACCATTATCCAACGCATAAAGCTCGTACTTGCCATTGTTGTCTGCACCTTCTTTTAACAATATTCTGTTATGATGTGCTGTGCTGTTAAGTTTCACCCACGCTTCCCACGTTCCTACAGAAAGATTGATTGATGATGAAGCTGGCACTGAAATAACATCGTCTGTTCCATCAAACGTTAGTGCACTACCTGGCGTTTGGTCAAACACCATTGCCGTAAATGTTTGCGGACTTCCGCTCAATCCGCTTGCAGTTGCGGTCACAGAGTAGCGACCGGATGTATTTCCCCACGTTAGAATTGAAGAAGCATTTCCAGTGCCGTTGGTTGTCGTGCTGTAGGTTGAAAGCAAATGCCCGTTTGATGAGTACGGAGAGTCCACTATCGCATAAGTGATTGCTACCCCAGGAACACCATCTCCATTGGAATCTGTCACTTTTATTGTGAACGGATTTGATAGCGTGGTGTTCAATGAACCAATCTGATTGTTGCCCGAGACCAATGCAAGAGTTGTCGCGCTCCCAACTGCTTTCCCCCAGCCAAACTCGCCATATGTTGTCACGCCTGTTCTGTGACCATAACTAAGAGAGTTTGAAGTTGTTGCATTCAAGTGTGTTCCTTGCAAAGACCAATTTGAACCGCTGTTTGCTCGCTGAAGAATATGAACTTTCGTTGAATCTGTATATGAAACACCTTCATTTGCTACATCCAAATTATACGTGCCGCCGGAAATTCCATCACCCGCTGTAATGCTCCAATATCCGCTCGATTCAACAAGCGGAATAGCCCAACCACCTTCAGAAAGCGGAAGACCATTCGTGCCTGCATTTCCCCAAACCCACATTGCCGACAGTGTTCCCCCCGTTATGGGCGATGATGAGTATGAGAGGTTCAAAGACTTCTCCTGATACGTGTCGTTTGCCAACGGAAACAATAATTCTGTTGTCGTATCCGCAATCCATCGCTTGAACGTTCCTCCAAATGTTGTGTACACCCTCCCGCCAGAATTTGTCAGCACTCCCGGATTCGTTGCACTTGTTCCCAACGTCAGTGAATATGAATTCAAAGTTAAATGAGCCGCGTTCAAATGTAACTCATTATTAACTTGCACGTTAGAGTTGATCGAACCTTCCATAGAGGTGAGATTCACTACGTCAAACGATCCGCGGAAAGTCGACCAGCTGGGACCACTGATCGTAAGCGTTCCTGCCGTCAGCGTTTGATTGGCAGTATTTGGATTAAAGCTGCCACCTGTCATCACGGTAAGACCGTTTACGCCGACTGAAATATTTCCCATATAAAAAATTGCGCCTGTGTTTGAAAGCAGAGTAAGTGAATCATCGAACGTCACAGTTCCCCCATTGGGTCCGGTGACGATCCCGCCTGTTCCATCGCTGCGTCCAATGGTGATCATACGAAAACCATTTTGTAGAGACGCAAGATCACTCGTTGATAGATTGAAAGCTCCATTGCCGCCTGCAATACCAATATCGGTCGATGCTGCATACGGTTGTAATTGCAGTGTTCCGGTGCCGGATATTGTTCCGCTTAGTTGAATGGCATCGCTTCCTGTTCCAGTGCCGGCAGAAATTACTGTTGCTCCCGTATGGGTAATTCCATTACCTGAACCGATAACAAGATTGGAAACTGAGTAGACGCCAATGCCTGTTCCTGTTGCAACACCGGTAACAGAAACAGAATCTTTCGCAACGATGTATAGAGAGTTGGTGAAATACCCTTTGCTCATACCGGTTATATTCGTCCCGCCTGCAATTGCATTTACAATCACTTTTCCGGAATCAGACTGAATAAACACATTACCGGAATTCGATTCCGTATTTAGTCCGCTTCCATTGTTGCCTCCCTGTACATTGACCTCAACTCTTCCAAAACCGGATGAATATAATTTACATCCGCTGTACATCATTAATCCATCATTTGAATACCCGCTTCCATCACCACCGCCGGTTGCGTTGATGGTAATATTTCCATTTTCAGTTTGTACAACACTATTGCCAGTTGAAGGAAATAATATTCCATAATTGTTGCTTCCTGTTGAACCTCCAGACGTAGTAATCAAAATATTTCCTGTCCCCGTTGCATAAATTTTTGAAGCAAAAGCAAACTGCAAACCTTTACCGTTTCCGCTGCCGGATCTTGTTCCATTGAGCGAAATATTGCCGCCGGTTTGAATTTTCATTCCTGATCCTTGAATGAAAAATTGCGTTCCTCCGTTCGTTACACTGCTATTGACTGTTATTGCCCCGCTCGTGGAAATCAATCCATACGGAGAGCCACTTGAACTGTTCAAAAACAATCCGCTTCCGGATGATGATGTACCGGCGCCGTTGGATGTGTTTATGGTAATGGAACCAGAATTCGTTTGAATGAGCGATTGTTCCGAATAAATTCCACTCCCGCCATTTGCAGCACCGCCGCCTCCTGTTGCTGTAATGGTAATTGAACCGGTACCAGTTGAAGTTATGTTCACATCCTTCATCTTAATACCGTCATTGGCGGTATTGCCGCCTGTTGTTGTTGTACCGGCTGTTGCTGTGATGGTGATATTTCCGTTTACCGTTTGAATGACCGGATTGGTTCCGGTACTGCGATACAAATACAAACCATAACCGCCGGATACACCGCCTGAAGCACCATTTCCCCCTGTGGCATTGATTGTTATTGAACCATTGTTTGTAGCTTGAATTGCGGCTCCATTGTCCATTGCAATTCCATATCCACCGATGCCGCTTGTTGTAGTACCTGTTGCGGTAATGGTGATCGCTCCATCGTCTGTCTGTATAACAGAGTTTTCACTCATTCCGATTGCATATCCGGAGCCTCCTCCGCCTGTTGCATTAATAGTAATGTTACCGCTTGTTGTTTGTAAAAGAGAGGTCTCATTATTATAATTTTTGTATAGCCCTAAACCAATTGAGGAATATTGATCTTGCACATTGATCGTAATGTTACCTGCACCGGCAATAAGTTTAGTCCCGTGAAGGTTTGCTACATTTACATTTGTTGGACCAACAAGAGTTGTAGTATAAGGATCTGAACCACCACCGATCACAATATCTCCGCCATTGCTGCTTGCATATAAACTGCCGTAATTGGTAGCATTGTATCCCGTAGGAATGGAAATATAACCGTCAACCAGTGAACTATCTGCATCAGCATTAAGGATAATGTTCAATTTACCGCTTGTGGAAACGATCGTGTCATTTTGTGAAAATGAAATATTTGTATTTGCTTGAAACTTTAACGTCGCATCACCACCCGAAGTTTTGCTGATGACAATTCCTGCTGAATCAATAATCTCTCCAGAACCAGTCGTTACAAGTGTTACGGATATTCCTGCATTCAAACGACTGATGATTTCATCTTTATTGATGGTATGATATGGAAATACAAAAAGATTCGTAGCTGTCCACACAGCAGGATTTCCGCTGTCATCCCACGAACCACCGCTGCTTGCACTGTTGCCAATGCGAATACCAAAACCAGTTTGTGCAAACGCAGGCGCCGAGACAGCAAACACCGTCGCGGCAATAACGAAAAGTAGAGTAGAAAATTTCATAGCTTCCCAGTAAATTATTGATGGAGTAATTGATTGAGTGTAACGAACGGTGGTTTTAACACGGACATCATTTTACCTCTGTTGGATTGTATTATTTCAGTAATATCATTTTCTTCAACTGCACTTTATCGCCGCTCTGCAAGCGCGCAAAGTAGATTCCGCTGGAAAGTTTTGTTCCATCGAACTGTGAAGAATAACTTCCGGCTTCTTTCACTTCATTCACCAACGTTGCTACTTCTCTTCCAATAGCATCATATACTTTTAAAGTGACAAGACTGCTCACTGGTAACTGATAACTGATTACTGTTGCAGGATTGAATGGATTCGGGTAATTCTGTTCCAGCGCAAATTCCTTCGGCGCGTTTGCTATTGATACTTCAACTGTTTGCGAATATGTAAATTTTCCATCGCGGTCGATCTGTTTGAGTCTGTATGAATATTTTCCCGCCGAAAGATTTTTTTCTGTAAATGAATATTGTTTTGATGCGATCGTTGTTCCATTTCCTTCTATAAAACCAATTTTTTTCCAGGCAAGATGACCGTCACCTTGAAGGTGACGGTCATCTTTTGCACGGCGTTCAATCTCAAATCCATAATTATTCACTTCCGTCACCGTTCTCCATTGTAATTCAACAGTATTTTTTTGCGCAGACGCAGTGAACGAAACAAGCTCTACGGGAAGGGGATTATCATTCGAGATAAAGTTGGATGAGGAACCAGTCAACGCAAAATTATTGAGGGTTCCGTTATTGGCATTTGTTGTCGCATCATTCAAAGTTGTGATCGATGTATTCGTGCCGCCGGCAGTCCCTTGGTCAAAATGGTAGTATGCTTGAAGCCCGGTCGTAGATGCAGAAAGTGAAGTATTATTCATATCCGCCGCAATCTCGGACTGCGTTCGAACAATATTCCAGATACGCACTTCATCAATCGTTCCTTCAAAGAGAGAAGAAGGTGTACCGTCGACATTTCCTCCGATTCCAAGCGGTCCGGTATTGGCATCAATTGCAGCGGGAGCACCGCTCACTATCGTTGTACCGCTGAGCGTACCGTTGACATAAATTCTAAAATTCGTACTGTCAAATGTTGCAGCAATATGAGTCCATGTTCCGATTGCTGCACCGGCTCCTGCAATGGCATTATATCTGTTTCCTCCAACAACAACATCAGCACGAATGCTGCCGCCAAAGGTGTTATTATCAAGAATGTACAATTCATATATTCCGTTTAAATCCGCGCCTTCTTTATAAATAATTCTATTATGATGTGCTAAGGAATTTACTTTTACCCACGCTTCCCACGTTCCTTGCGACAAGTTGATGGATGATGATGCGGGAACGGAAACTACATCATTGGAACCGTCAAACGAAAGTGCATTGTTTGACGCTGGATCGTTGAATGTAATTTGCAGATCACTCTTGGTCGCATTAGTCACAGCCGATGCGACGCCGCTGTTGAATGCTGAATTCTGAAATGCGAGTGTAAGATTTGCAATGGAATTTGCCGCAGCGTGGTTGGATGCATTGCCGGTTAACGAAACCGATACTGTCGTGGGGGATGTGCGTGTCACTACTGCCGTAAGACCGGAGGGAAGATTGCTGACAGTTACTTTTCCTGCAGAAACAAAATTATCTCCATTCGTTCCCGTCAATGCATCGTTGGAAAGCGTTATCGTAACGGGTGTGGAATTATTAATGGATCCATTATTGGCGCTCGCTTCCGAAAAAACGGATGTGCTGTATGATAGAGTAATAACAGGATTCGAAGTACTGATATATCGAACAAGAGCAAAATCTGCTGTCGATACGTTGTTGGCATATCCTGCAACCACAATGTTATTGTCGGATTGGAGAGCAACACCATTGGCCCTGTCGTAACTTGATCCAATGGCCGTTGTCACTTTTCCATCACCGTCAAAATCGGTATCGAGTGTTCCGTTGCTGTTGAAACGGACGATGCCGAAATCCATATCTGTTCCGTTATCTGTCGCGCCGATCACTATCACTTTTCCATCGGATTGAACAGCAACACCTCTTCCCTCATCATCACCGGCGCCAATAGCAGCCGTTGCTTTTCCGTCCCCGCTGAACGTTGTATCTAACGTTCCATTACTGTTGTATCGGACCGCGGCATAATCGCTGTTCGTTCCGTTGGAATAATCACCGCCGACAACGATCTTTTCTTCCGAAGTGATTACGACACCAAATCCCTCGTCATAACTGGAACCGA
>JALNZH010000088.1 GCA_023229405.1 Bacteroidota bacterium | reverse complement strand
GGATCTATTGTAGCTCTGGAAGTAAGGGTTTACGTATAGTATAATGTGACCGTCACTTATTCCTGTGTTTTTCAAAGAGACGGTCACATAGAACTATCGAAACAGCATCGGAGCAAACTCATTCAAATACGCCCGCCAGTTTGCCCAAGTGTGTCCACTGCTGGTTTTTTTTTAGACAACAGGGAAATCATATTTTTTTGAAGCTCAACTGTGTTACGAGAGACATCCAGCAAAAAATCTTCTGTTCCGATGGCGAACCTGACTATGCGAAGCCCCTGCTTTACTGTTGTGCTTTTCAGGAACGATATGTTTCGTTTTTTCTAGGATTGACCGGGTACAGCGCCAATATTTATTCCTTCCAATTCAAACGGTTCGGAACTGAAGACGCCGCTATATGATACTCTGACAGATGCTGTACGAAAATATTTAAACTATGCTTGTCCATGAATCATCAGAATCGAATGTATCGTGAAATAGATTCAGTACGGGAAATTTTTTACATCCAATCTCATATCCCGGCGGCGTATAGATATGCATCCGGCGGAAAGAGGTTTTCCCATCGGATGCTATGGAAATGGAATGCAGAGTATCGCCCGGTGATAAACGAAAGTGTTAAGCCTTAATGATAGAAATACCGATACCAGCACAGGCAGAGATGTGAACAATCTGTTTCATCGGAGGATATCTGAATTTAGTGAGAGAAATGAGCGTATTCACAATGTTAAAAAAAACAGCCCGCTACTGTGGGCGGGCTGAAAGAACAGAGATCCGATTGTAAAGAACTAGTTATTGTTTTTTTGGTTGCTGGTTGAGCACGAGCCAGTAGTATCCGACGCTACGGATCGCTTCGGCGAATTTTTCAAAATCATCTGGCTTCACCACATATCCGTTCAATCCCAAATTGTGTCCTTCCACGATATCTTTTTGCTCGCGTGAGGTCGTCAGCATCACAACCGGAATATTTTTTGTTCGTTCATCCGCTCGGATCTCTCTTAGCACTTCCAATCCGCTTTTTTTCGGGAGTTTCAAATCCAGCAACACGACCTTCGGGGCATGGTCGATCTTGCGCGAAGCAAATTCACCGCGACAAAAAATAAAATCTGTGGCATCTTCACCGGTTTTCACCCAGACGAAATTTTCGGCAAGATTGTGTATTTTTAACGCTCTCATGGCTAGTTCTGCGTGATGAGGATTATCCTCTACCAGCAGAATATTTACGGACTGATCTGACATAGTGTTGTTCCTTTCAGAATAATGTACTGCATAATCCGGCGTTGTTTTATCCTTGCGGAAGGGCAAAATAAAAAGTTGCTCCTTTCCCAATTTCTCCTTCAGCCCAAACTTCTCCCTGATGACGGTGAATTACTCTGCGAACGATGGAAAGGCCGATTCCGGTCCCCTCAAACTCTTCATCTGAATGCAGACGCGAGAAAACACCGAACAGTTTTCCGGCATCTTTCATGTCGAATCCGGCGCCGGAATCTTTCACAAAATAGACATTACGGTGTTCTTCGATTCGTCCGCCGATGATAATAATCCGTTCATCTTTCGCTAAAGTAAATTTAATCGCGTTGGAAAGCAAGTTACTCCACACCTGCCGTAACAGCAGTCTATCTCCCGTTGCCTCCGGCATTGCCGAAATGGAAACATCGATGTTTCCCTGCGCTTCCGGCGAAACGATTTCACCGTATGTTTCTTTCGCCAGTTCCTGCATGTCGATCTGCGACATTTCCAGCTCTTTTTTGTTGGTTTTCGATAGCATCAGGAGGGCGGAGATAAGATTCTGCATTGTTTGCGTATTGGTGCGGATGATACCCAGGAGGCGTTTTCCTTCGTCATCCAGTTTATCTCCCAAATGCATTCCCAAAAACTGTGTAAATCCGTTGATCGTCAGCAGCGGAGCGCGGAGATCGTGAGAGACGGAATAGCTAAAAGCTTCCAATTCTTTGTTCGCGTTTTCCAATTGTGCTGTTCGTTCTGCCACGCGATGTTCCAGTTCCGCATTCAATTTTCTCACCTCATCGTCAGATCGGCGTAATGCTTCTTCCGCATTGACACGTACGGTAATATCCCGCGCAACCGCCTGAAAGCCGATGATCTGTCCCGCCTCCATCAACGGTTGAACATTTTGTCCCAGCCAGAACTGTTTTCCTTCTTTGCTAATGGCGGGAAATTCCAGATAGGAGGTAAATTGTCCGTTGAAGAATTGTGTGGCATAGAATTGACGCGCCTTGTTTCTGAAATCAGGATGGAACAGTTCCAGATAATGTTTTCCCGTAAACTCTTCTTCCGTATAGCCGAACATCTTCAAGCTGACGGGGTTGACATAAATGAAACGGCCTTCTCCGTCCGTACGGTAGATAATGTCGGCGGCATTTTCTACAAAACGGCGGTACTTCTCTTCGCTTTCGCGGAGTCGGTCGTAGAGCGATTGCAGGTCGGTAGGTTGTGGCTGCATGCGGAAAATAGTGAAGTCCGGAAATTTTTCAGTACCGCTAGAATGTAAGCAAGAAGCGAGATACTATCAATGCAAGATTTGGTAGTGTCTTAATTTAGAACATTACGTCATGCCGAACTTGTCCCGCTGTACGGGATGCCTTTAAGCGGCATTTCGGCATCTAAAATCATTATGAAAGATGCTGACATTCCTGCCTGCCGGCAGGCAGGCGTCAGCATGACGAGATTATTATGCTTCAAATTAAGACACTACTCAAGATTTTGGATTCAAGGTTCAACGTAGCAATACCATCGCTTTATTGATGCAGGCCTTCTCTGTCGTTAAACGATAGACATACATTCCGGATGATGCATCGCGCGCTTGCCATTGAATTGAATGTTCGCCGGCTTCCATCGTTGCATGAGCAAGTGTTTCGCTCTTGCGTCCCAATAGATCGAAAATGGAGACGGTAACAAATGTCCGCACAGGAATTTTGAAGCGAATGGTTGTTGATGAATTGAATGGATTAGGAAAATTTTGAAGAAGCTCGTATGCATCAGGCAGAATTGTTTGTTTGTCCTTCACGTCTACTGTGCCTCCTTGCGATGTATAGAGTATCGTTCCTGAATCGCCGACAGCGAATCCATGCTGCTCATCGTAAAAATGGACCGCGCGTAATCCTCGTTTTGTCGGTACGGAAACTGCTGACCATGAATCGCCGCCGGTTGTCGATTTGAACATCATGCCCGCGCTGCCGCAGGCGTACGCAACAGCTGTAGACGGCGCCGAAATACCACACAGTACTCCATCCTGCAGTGAAATAAGTTGAACATTCATCCAGGCAGTATCAGAAACAGTTTTTCGAAGAATTGCCGGCTGAGCACGAAGATCGCCGAACACGCCAACAATAAATCCAGTCTCTCCGCCGTTGCAAAACTCTGCATCGACTCCTCCTGAACCCAGTGCGGCAAACATGGGCAGCATTGTTTCCTTCCATGACGGGGAAGGAAGTATGCTTTTTGCACAAACAGAATACGGTGTAAGTGCATAATAGACCGGTAATCCCGGAGCAATCGTGCCGCGCCACGGGAAGAGAGTTTGGATAGGCCATTCACTGATTTTTTCAGAAGTCCATGTGTTTCCGGTATCCAGTGATGCGTGGACATAACCGGAATCTGTGCCGATGATAAGCGTACCCGGTCCGGTTTGGATGACAGAAAGGTATTGTTGCAATGATGGATTGTTGCGAACTGTCCACGAAATTCCTCCATCGGTCGTCGTCATGATCATACGATCGCCGACTAATACACCGTTAACGGAATCGGAAAATGAGAGATCATTCCAATCATATGATGCGCTGATGTGCATTGTCTGGTTCACCCAGACTGTTCCGGCATCCGTTGTTCGAAGAATGGCATTTCGATCACCGATTGCAACAATGTGGTGAGAATCGAGTATAGCGATGCCAACAAGATTTTCTGTTGTATTGCCATCCTGTTGAATCCATTGTGCCTGCAACAATACCGGTATGCAGAGAAAAATTCTGAGAAGAGATTTCATATCATCCTCCTTTATCAAGGCGAGAGAAGGGAAAATCTAAGAACAGACGGTGAGAGAAGTAGACGGCAATGTCTGCAATGTTGGTGGAAACGATATCGTCGACGGTGTATGCATAGCAGTGAGAGGAAGAATTCTCGTGATGACATTCACTGCACAAATGTAGTGAAGAAGTGAGCGTATAGCAACTAACCGATTTCTATTTTCTCACTGCAGAGAAAAACAGTATGAAAACTGGTGCTGAAATAAAGTGGAAGAGTAAATACTTATACGGAAAGCAATTGTTGCTTCGAATTCATGTTCATACCTTCATTGATCTTTTTGGAAATAAGAGAGAGTTCGAATGGTTTCCGGATCAGGCCAAGGGCACCTTCGTCGATCACCGATTTGAATTTATCCTCATTCGTATAGCCGCTGATAAAAAATACTTTTACCTCCGGATTGATGATCTTTAAGAGACGGAATGTTTCTTGCCCACTCATCATCGGCATCATCATATCCAACAGCACAAGATCGATCGTCTCTTTCTTTTGGCGATAAATCGAAAGTCCGCTTGCACCGCTTTGTGCAGAGAGAACGGTATATCCGAGTTCCCGAATACAGCCGGCATTGACCTCCAGCAGCATTTCTTCGTCGTCGATCATCAGAATTGTTCCGGATCCCTTAATGTGGAGCGCTTCCTGGTGTTTTGTTTCGTACTGCGCGTGTCCTTCGGACGGCATTAGATAGATAGAAAATTTTGTGCCTATGCCCGGTTCACTATAAACGGTAATGTTCCCTTCATGCTTTTTAATAATTCCGTAGACCACAGAAAGGCCAAGACCGGTTCCTTTCCCGACATCTTTTGTTGTGAAAAATGGGTCGAATATTTTGGGAAGATGTTCTTCAGGGATGCCGTCTCCGGTATCCTGAATAGTTAATCGAACATACCGTCCGGGCTTGACCGTGAGATGCTTCCTGCAATACTGTTCATCCAAAACAATCACATCTGTACTGAGAGTTAACACCCCGCCATTTTTCATGGCATCCCGCGAATTGAGGGCAAGATTCATAATCACTTGTTGAATTTGTGAATCATCGGCTTCAATAAAAGGAAGATCCTCCGTCAGGTCTTTGTGAATTAAAATATTTTTATCAATAGACCGTTCCAGAATCTTCAGGGTTTCTTCCACCAACGCATTGATGGAAATTTTTTGAAATTTTACAAAATGTTTTTGTGAGAATTGCAGCAGTTGTTTTGTTAACTGCGATGAACGAAGTGTTGCACGTTCAATAATATCACAATATTTCAACAGAGGTGATTGTGGATCGAGTTTTCTGCGTAAGAGTTGTGAACTGGAGAGGATGGCGGAGAGCATATTATTAAAATCGTGAGCAACGCCGGCGGCAAGTGTGCCAATGCTGGCGAGTTTTTCAATTTGCACTAATTGCGATTCAGTCTGTTGCAAATTTTCCAATGCGTTTTGCAATTGAACATTGCTTTGCGTGAGGTGCCATTTATTGTCTTCCAGTTCCCTGGCGCGGTTCCGGATTTCATTCCGCTGTTCCAACAGCAAACGGGAGATGGAGATGAGGCCGATATATTCTCCTTCGGAAACAGTGACGATATCTTCGTATAACGAATTTTTATCACGCCCGAGTGCTAATTCAACAATTTCCGATATTGAGTAGTCAAGATCGACGATAAGAAAATCTGTCTCCATCAGCTCTACAACCGGCCTTTTTTGATATAGTGCGAAACCGTATTGTCCGGAAAAAATATCGGCGACTTTTCGATAAGAAAGAAACCCGATCGGAGTTCCATTGTTGAGAACTACCAGGGAATCTGTTTTCCGCTGTACAAAAATGCTATGCAAATCTTCACACAGTACGGCAGGGTCCAGCGGTGAAACGCGGTCGACAATGGTGTTCAGAGTTATTACATCAGTATTCATTTCACTCTCAGGTCAATTCACAAACATGTGGTAATATATAGATGCTATGTAACCTGAGAGTTAATGAATTGTTAAGAGGGAAGGAATAATCACCGAATAACATACATTACTTGGTAACGCTTAGACGTTTATTCTTTTTCAGGGAAGAACTTGTCGAGAATATCATAGCTGTCCAAAATAAAACCCTTATTGGCAAAAATTTATCGAAACAAGTGGATGTATGGAAGATATGTTATGTTGAGAAAAGTAAGCCTTCTCCTACATTTCTTACAGTGTTGGATAAGATGTGGGAGGGAACGAAATGTAGGAGGATTGAGCGAGATTTTTCTTCCCCTACCAAGAGGGAGATACAGAGGGGGTCATGAAATCATGAAGGGACTTTTGATGGCGTTTTTTGCCATCTATGGGCACGTGCGAACGGGATTCAGTGAGCGCGTTACATTTCGAAAGGGGTTCTTGTGCTTCTTTTCTTGTGCCGACCAAATCTTTATACATTGTCGGCATTCCTTCGGAACCCCGTTAAGAAAAGAAGGAATAAGTTTTTCTCTTGTATGATGTATTTTGGACAAGTATGACCAGCATTAATGATCAAGTATCTCTCGTATCTTTATAAGAATTTCATCCATGTTATATGGCTTCTGAATAAATCCTTTTGCCCCAGCCTTCACCATTTCAGATTTACTTTCAGGTTCAAAGAATCCACTGGCCAAAACGACACGCACATCTGCGTTAATGGCTTTGAGCTGCTTAAATTCATTAAAACCGGTAAGCTTCGGCAGCCCAACATCGGTAAGAACAAGGGCAATGGTATGCTGATATTGTTTATAGATCTCGACCGCTTCCATTCCATCGTTTGCTGTTAACACTGTGTATCCGAATGCTTCTAATAATGCCTTGGTAACAGTACGAAGAGGCTCTTCATCTTCAACCAACAAAATCGTTTCGGCACCCCCAACTAATTTTTGTTGTTCACGAAGTACTTGTTCACTATTTCCCGTGGTTGATTGAACAGGGAAATACAAATAGAATGTTGTTCCAACACCAAGTGAGCTGTTGACCCGAACGAAACCTTTGTGACTTTGCATTACGCCAAAGACAACAGAAAGACCCAAGCCGGTTCCTTTTCCTTTCTCCTTTGTTGTAAAAAACGGATCAAATATTCTTGCTTGCGTTTGTTCATCCATACCGGTGCCGGTATCGGTTACGCTAACACAGACATACTGTTTATGATCAACGTTGTTAAAGTGTGAAATCAAATCTTCTCGAGGTGCCGTTGTAACAGCAATAATAATTTCACCTCCATCAGGCATGGCATCACGGGCGTTCACACAAAGATTTAATATTGCCTGATGAATTTGTGTATGATCGGCACTAATGTCCGGGATTTGTAATTCAATATCTGTTTGGATGGTTACGATTTTTGAAAATGTTTCATTAAGCATCGACACTATTTCCCTGACAAGATTGGGGATATTCAGATCGGCAAGTGATGTATCGGTCTGGCGTGCGAAGGTAAGAATTTGTTTGACAAGGTTTTTTGCACGGGTTAAAGCGTCTTTTATAGCAAGAACGCTCTTTTTAAACTGCTGCTTTTCGATATTGTCTTGCTCCATTATATATAAATATCCCAAAATGATTCCAAGAATATTGTTGAAGTCATGGGCAATACCTCCCGCTAATGTACCAATACTTTGAATTTTTTGAGATTGGAAAAGCTGATTTTGAAGACTTCGTTGTTCTGTAACATCCTGTTTAATGGCAATAAAATGGGTAATATCTCCGGACGTTTGACGAACAGGAGTGATGGTCATTTCCTCCGTGTACTCTTTTCCATCTTTGCGTTTGTTCACAACCTCTCCCTTCCATACTTCACCGGAATTTATTGTGTCCCATAACCGTTTATAAAATTCCGGAGACTGCTTGCCGGATTTAAGAATGCTCGATTTTTTACCTATCGCTTCTTCAGCAGCATATCCACTAACAGAACTAAATGCAGGATTAACGGAAATGATAATCCCGTCTCGATCAGTAATGACAATAGCATTTGCAGCAGACTGTATTGATGTTGAGAGAAGATTCAACTGTTGTTCCGCATGCTTTTTCTTGGTGATATCTTCTGTAATTCCCACAAGTGCGGTGATATTTCCTTGTTGATCTTTCACTGCTGAAGTAGAAAGAAGTATCGGAAATTCTGTTCCATCTTTCCTCATATTCCATAGTTCACCCTTCCAACCGCCCCCTAATGTTGCCGGAAGAATTTCGCGCCCGACCGTTGCGGATGTTTTTGGTGAACGGACAATGGTGATAGATTTACCGATCAATTCATCAGCGGAATATCCGTACGTTTCTTCAAACGCCTTGTTCACAAAAAGAATATGGTCGTTCATATCGGTAATGCTGACACATTCTGTTATCCCTTTAATTGTTTGTGCCAGCATGGAAATTTCTTTTTCTTTATGTTTTTGTACTGTAATGTCGCGGGTAACAATCAATAAATACGGTACCTTCTCAATTTCAATTATTTTTCCAGACATTCTTGCTTCAATAATTCTTCCACTTTTCGTTTGTAATTGTGTTTCAATTGTTGCGTTTCCAGTTTCCAGCATTTTCCCAAACTCGTTCCGTTGTTCACCGTTTACCCAAAAATTAAGTTCGGGTGATGTCTTGTTTAAAGCTTCTTCAAAAGAATATCCAGACAACTCAACAAAACGTTGATTGACAGCGACGTATTTCCCGTCAGGTAAACTGCACAAATTCATTGCATCCGGAGAGAGGTTGAACAGTTGCGAGAATTGTTCTTCGGAACGACGGAGTTCGTCTATCATCCGTTTACGTTCCGATATATCGATTGCCATACCGATAAGCCAAGGCTTCCCATCGGTTATAAAAATTTTACCGGAAAACGTATAGCGTCTCTTTGTTTTATCTTTGGAAACAAAATCTACATCGGCTGTTGTATCGTTGCCAGTAACAAATACTTGTTGAATTTTTTCTGCAATGTACGATTTGTCCGGTTCCTCAAAAAAATCCAACGGCGACATCGTTGCTATTTCGTCAGAGGAATATCCGGAAATGATTTCAACGTTTTTATTCCACCGCAAAAATTTTCCTTTGTCATCATAGATATAAAATAAGCCCGGCAAACTGTCAATAACGGTTGTGCTGAAGTTTTTTTCAATGACAATTTTTTCTTCTACGCGTTTTCGTTCAGAAATATCCTGAACAAAATTTGCCAGACTGATTAATCTTCCCTGATCATCGTAACTGGAATGTGTTATTTGCTCGACCCAAAGTTTTTCGCCATTTTTCTTTTGTACCAAAAACTCTGTAGACATGTTTTTCCGTTTTTCGGTATACCATTGCCGGTATTCTGCAATAACGCGAGCACGGTGTTCTTCTGCAACAAGACGAAATGAACTTGTGCCTAACAATTCATTTTTATTATACCCGCCAATAATTGCCATACCCGGATTACAAAATGTAAACAGCGAACGGCTGTCAGCTTCATAATATGCTTGATGAACGTTTTCGATAAGTGTGCGGTACCGTTCTTCACTTGCACGCATCGTTTCTTCAGCAAGTTTGCGTTCAGTGATATCACGCGCAACAGCAATGACAACGTTTTGCCCAAAATATTTTCCGGGCGTCAAAATAACATCTTTGGGAAATATTGTACCGTCTTTTCTGATACCCCAAAATTCAAATTTCTTAAGCTGACCATTAAATGCCTGCCGGATATAGTCTGCTATTTCGGCAAGGTTATTTTTTCCGGGGGCGGAAATAAATTCTGGTGTGCGTCCAATAAAATATTCGGGCGGATAGCCGTACATTTTTTCTGCGGCTAAACTCACCTTCAAGAAAATTCCTTGTTCATCTTGGATGTATATTGTTTCGGTAATGTTGTTAAGAATACCTTCATACGTGATGTTAGACAATTGCAATTGTTCTTCTGCCTGTTTGCGCTCTGTTATATCTCGACCAATCCCTACTAAACCGATGATCCGGTTATCCGTATCCTTTAATGGGAGTTTAGAAGAGAGCAGCCATCGTTTCTGATTATTCTTGTCATAGATAAATTCTTCTCTGTTCAGCACCGGTTTGCCGGTTTGTATCACTCTTTGATCGTCCGCTAAGAATTTTTCCGCAAGTTCTTTGGGATAAAACGCAAAATCATCTTTTCCTAAAATTTCATCCTCTGATTTCATTCCTGTGAATTGTACTTCAGTAACGTTCGCAAGCGTTTTGCGACTGGCAATATCTTTAGCATAAATTGAATCCGGAATATTATTAATAACCATGCGCAGTAGTGCTCGTTCGTTACGGAGTGATTCCTCCATCTGAGTGCGCTTCGTAACATCTCGTCCAATCCCCATAATTTCCGTCACGCTGCCGTTGTGAAATTGCGGCGACATAATAAATTCGCCATCAAGATATTTACCTGATTGTGAGAGAATACGTACTTCTGTTAACGGTGGTATCTCTCCAAGCAGGGTGCGTTGGACTATTTCTCCAGCACGAGGCCAATCGTCGCGATGGACAAGTCCTGCACCAATACTTTTGCCAATCCATTCATTTCGAGATAAGCCCGTAACTGTTTCAAAAGCACTGTTCAACGAAGTGATTATTCCTTCGGACGAGATAGTAAAAATAATATCTCTTGCGGTTTCGAGCAGGTTCCTGTTTCGTAATTCCGATGTGCTTAGCTCTAATTCCATTTTCTTTCGCTCAGAAATATCGCGGGCAATATGAATTGAACCAACCAAAGTGCCATCTGGTGTAAAAAGGGGTGAGACAGTAACAATAAAATATCCGCCAAGCCGCGGCTCATATACTTCCTTTGAGTGGGATTTTCCGTCTTTCAACAATAGCGCATGCGGACAGAATGCCGGAGGAGCTTTCAATCCGTGCACAGATTCGTAGCACGAAAGTCCGAATGGATTCTCTGATAAAGAATTTAATGCAGCGGTCATTACTTTGTTTGCTTTAACAATCTTGAATTCGGTATCCAGAATCATGATTGGATCAGAGATTGCATCAAACGTTCGTTCCCATTCTTCGTTTGCACTTTTAATTTTCTCCGCCGTTTTTTTGCGCTCTGTAATATCTTGCGACGTACCAATGATGTACTTCGGAATGCCTGACTTATCGCTAATTAATTCCCCGTCTCCTTTAATCCAACGTACTGTTTGGCCAGGATGGAGAATTCTAAATTCAATTGATGAGGGATTTTTTTTGTCAAGACACTGGGTAATCCATGTACTTATTAGTGAATTATCTTCTGGAAGAATAACGGTTTGAAAATAATCAAACGAGTGTGTAAATGCGTTCTTGTCAACTCCATAAATGGTAAACATTTCATCGGTGCATTGCATACTTCCATCTTGAAGTGAAATATGCCAACTGCCGATATGGGCTACGCGTTGTGCTTCTTGCAGGTTAAGTTCACTGTTGTGCAGCTCTTCTTCTGTCTGTTTGCGTTCAATGGCGTAGCGTACCGACCGAACAAGAATCTCGGTGGTAATAGAGCCTTTCGTTAAAAAATCCTGCGCTCCGTTTTGCAGACATTTCAATGCTACTTCATCATCGTTCAATCCGGTAAGCACAACAATGGGAATGTGTTGAAACACTTTATAAAGTTTTAAAAAAGTTTCCAATCCCATACTATCAGGAAGGGAAAGATCGAGCAGAACAACATCAAGGATTAGTTTTTTAAGAATAGTAAAGCCGTCGGCAAGTGTCCCGCAAATCTGCGTATCAAATGTTTGTTGTTTTGATTCGCGCAACATTTCCTGAATAATGCGAACATCTCCGGCATTATCTTCGATGAGCAATACTTGGATATTTTTTTTATTCATTGCTGTTTTCCCGTATCAAAATTCTTCGCACTCTTTTTTTGTGAAGAAACGTCATGCCGAACTTGTTTCGGCATCTAAAAACTAAAATAGATGCTGACATTCGTCAGCATGACGTGACTTTTTTTAGAACAAAAA
>JALNZH010000087.1 GCA_023229405.1 Bacteroidota bacterium | reverse complement strand
TACATCCTTCCGGAAAAAATTACAGCAAAATTCGATTTTGAGCAGAATACCGATTCCCTTGCAGAGAAAATATACAGCCCGAATCGTATGCCGAAAAGGGGGATGGTCGAATTGATCTATTCCGATTATCACGTGAATACAGGATTGAGTGATGAGATCTTTGAACAATCAGCGAAAAAAAAATAAATGCTTTGTGTATAGTCTTGAAAAGACTGTGCTGCTACGAAATAAAAAATCCGCTGCTCAGCGGATTTTTTTTATTTTCTTCAGTTCTTATTTGTTTTCATCATCGTGATAAATTTCGAGAAGAGGTAGTCGCTGTCATGCGGGCCTGGAGAAGCTTCAGGATGATACTGAACACAGAACACGGGATGGTGCTTGTGTTCAAAGCCTTCCACAGTCTGATCGTTTAAGTTAATATGGGTTAGTTCAATCTGGGAATGGTTCATTGAATTCCAATCAACGGCAAATCCGTGGTTTTGCGATGTAATTTCAATAACATTCGTCTTCAAATTCTTTACAGGATGATTCCCTCCACGATGACCGAATTTCAGTTTAAATGTTTTTCCTCCTAATGCCAGTCCGAGCAGCTGGTGGCCGAGGCAAATGCCAAAGATCGGTTTCTTACCGATGAGTTTTTTAATATTTGTTATGGCATATTTCACCGCGTCCGGATCGCCCGGTCCGTTTGAGAGGAAGATTCCGTCTGGATTCATCGCCAGCACTTCTTCGGCGGTGGTGTTTGCAGGAACGACAGTTAGGTCACATCCATACGTTGTAAGGCGGCGGAGGATATTCTGTTTTACACCAAAATCATACACAACCACTTTAAATGAGGCATCGTTCGCTTCACCGTTCTTCGTCTTCAGTGCATATTCTGTCCGGTCGATTTCGCTCCAGCGGTATTGTTTCTGTGTTGTCACGTTCTTCGCCAGATCAAGCCCGTTCATATCGGGGGAGGATTTTGCTTTCGCAATCAAGGATGCGTCGTCTAGATCAACGGTTGAGATCACACCACGCATCGCACCTTGTGTGCGGATAATCTTGGTCAGCATTCTGGTGTCAAGCCCCTGGATCGCAAGGATATTGTTCTTCTTCAACCAATCCCCGAGCGATGAGTTTGCACGCCAGTTGCTGTAAAAATCGAAATATTCTTTGACGATAAATCCGCTCACCTGCGGTTTCACCGATTCCATATCGTCTGTATTGATGCCGTAATTTCCGATCAACGGATAGGTCATCGTCACAATCTGTCCCGCATATGAGGGATCGGTGAGTATCTCCTGATACCCGGTGATACTGGTATTAAAACAAACTTCCCCTGCTGTTTCCCCTGCTGCGCCGAAGTGTTCGCCGGTAAAGACAGTTCCGTTTTCTAATGCAAGTTTTGCGATCATGGTGTTCCGTTATGCCACCGCCAGTGACAATATATTCTGTGCTCGTGTGATTAAACTTCTTTAAAAATACGAAAATCTGTTGACAACTGAAATACAATTTTGTTTATTATAGTAGTCTTTAGAGGAGCGGTGCACACGAGTATTCATGCCGAGAGTCGAACAACTTGACGACACATGAAGAAAAGGTTTGCAGGTAGTACCGCCGAAAGGAAACACGCGTTCACGTTTTTTCCTTGGGATGCAAGAATACGACTTGTATACTGTTGCTCCGGAATACCGGAACAAAGCGCTAATGACGATCTGCAGCGAATTTTTTGATGCCGTAGTTCAGTCGGTAAATTCCATTCAAACGTAGAGAGTCCTTAGCACTCCTCTACGTTTTTCTCTTTTAAACCAGAGCAATAGTTTTGACAATCGATTTTGAATTGTCAACGCTGAAAAAAGGAATGGATATGGACATTGCATTAATCGGCTATGGATCAATGGGCCGCGAGGTCGAATCCGCTGCACGACAGCGCGGACATCACATCGCTGCCATTTTTACCTCGCACTCTCCTCTTCCAGAGCCAAATTCCGGCTTTTTTCAAACCAATTCCATTGATTGTTGTATCGATGTTTCCACCGCTTCCGCCGTCCGGTCAAATACTCGAATCTGCAGCAACGCTGGAATTCCGATTGTCGTCGGAACAACCGGCTGGCAGAATGAACGCCAAGAGATTTTAGATCTTATCCGGAACAACAACGGAACATTGATCTACGGAAATAATTTTTCTGTCGGCGCACAAATTTTCTTTTCCATCATCCGCACCGCCGCACAATTAATGAACAACTTTACCGACTACGATGTAGCGCTCCACGAAATTCATCATGTGAAGAAGAAAGATTCCCCCAGCGGAACAGCATTATCACTGGCTCAGATACTCGTAGCGCAGTTGGATCGGAAAACTTCCGTAAAAGCCCCCGCGGCCGGTGAACTCATGCCACATGAAATCGGCGTTTCCAGCGCCAGAGTCGGGAATGTTAGTGGAACGCATTCCGTACTCTTCCGGTCACCGGCGGATGAAATCGAACTTGTCCACCGCGCGCATAACCGTTCCGGCTTCGCTGCCGGCGCCGTTCTTGCCGCGGAAATGACGCAGCGGTATACCGGCGTTCATGTGTTTGACGAACTCATTTTTCAACAATCATTTATTCACCATTCATAAGGATCTGTATGTCATCATCATTCTCGTTTCGCGGAACGGCCACCGCACTCGTCACTCCGATGCTTCCCAACGGCGATATCGATACGGAAGCGCTGCAACGGTTAGTCGAATTCCAGATCATCAACGGCGTTAACGGACTCGTTCCGTGCGGCACAACCGGAGAAAGCGCCACGCTCTCCCATCCCGAACACCATCATGTGATGGATATCGTCGCGGAACAAGCCAACGGAAGAGTGCCGATTATTGTCGGCGCGGGGAGTAATTCCACCCGCGAAGCAATTTCCCTGACGCAGCATGCACGCGCCATTGGTGCCAACGCAGTACTTTCCGTAGCACCATATTATAACAAACCGACTCAAAAGGGATTTTTTGAACATTATAAAGCCATCGCCGAAGCGGTGGACATTCCGGTATTTGTGTACAATGTTCCAGGAAGAACCGGCAGCAACATTTCTGCCGAGACGACGTTGCGCCTGTCGGAACTGCCTGGCATTGCCGGAATAAAAGAAGCATCGGGAAACATCCCGCAGGTGATGGAAATTTTACGGCATCGGCCGAAGAATTTTTCCGTCCTTTCCGGAGACGATGCACTTACGCTGCCGATGATCGCGTTGGGCGGAGATGGAGTAATTTCAGTGGTTTCGAACGAGGTCCCCGCGGAATTCTCCCGCTTGGTGCAGCTGTGTCTTGCCGGTGATTTTAAACTAGCACGGACAATTCATCACCGTCTACTGGATTTGATGAATTTGAACTTCATCGATTCCAATCCGATCCCTGTCAAAGCGGCACTTTCTATTATGGGGATGATTCACGAGTCGTATCGCCTTCCCCTCACACCGATGTCGGTGGAACATAAATTTTTGCTCCGGCGGGCAATGGAAGAATTATCGTTAGTGGAGAATATCGCATGACAAAAGAGATCAGCACGCTGCGCAATGAAATTGAACGGGAGTACAATCAACCGACACGCAAAGCAGCCAGTGTGTTTACAATGTTTCTGACAATGCTGGATAACGGAACAATCCGCACGGTGGAAAATATCGACGGCGCATGGAGCGTGAATACGTGGGTAAAAAAAGGAATCCTGCTCGGCTTTCGGCTGGGAACATTAAAAACGATTCCGGGCTCAAAGCCGTTCGCATATTTTGACAAACATACATTCCCGATAAAAAAAATAACGATGAGCGATAATATTCGCGTAGTGCCGGGAGGGACATCGATCCGAAAAGGAGCGTATATTGCCCCTTCAGTGATTATCATGCCTCCGGCATTTATCAATGTGGGTGCTTATGTGGGGAGGAATACACTGGTTGATTCGAATGCACTTGTCGGATCGTGCGCGTATGTCGGCGAGCGGGTCCATTTGAGCGCAGCCGTTCAGTTGGGAGGAGTATTGGAACCGGTCGGCTCGATGCCGGTGATCATCGAAAATGATGTAATGATCGGCGGAAATTGCGGTATCTTTGAAGGGACAATTGTAAAACGGCGGGCGGTGCTTGGCAGCGGTGTAATTTTAAATGCATCCACACCAGTGTACGATTTGGTAAACAACACCATCATCGGCAAAGATCATCAAGGTTCACTCGTGATACCGGAAAATGCCGTTGTTGTGGCCGGAAGCCGTTCGATCCGTTCATCTTTTGCACAAGAACATGGATTGGGAGTCTATACTCCATTAATCGTAAAGTATCGCGACGAACGGACCGATGCGAAGACTGCGTTGGAGGAGAGTCTGCGGTGAACTTTATCCACTCTCAATATTTTCGTATGATTCTATCATGATATTGGTAAACAACATTAAGAATAAAAGGAGCACATGACGACAATCTTTCTGCTGACCGCTTCCAACGTATTCATGACCGTAGCATGGTACGGGCATCTAAAATTTAAAGAGGTCACCCTCTGGAAGGTTGTTCTCGCAAGCTGGGGGATCGCCTTTTTTGAATATTGCCTCATGGTGCCGGCAAACAGGTTCGGACACGGTCAGTTTAATGCGGCAGAACTGAAGACTATCCAGGAGATAATTACGCTGATCGTCTTTTCCGTTTTTTCCGTAGTCTATCTTAATGAGGAACTGCGGTGGAATTACGTTGTCGGTTTTTTGTTGATCGTTGCTGCTGCCTTTTTCATTTTTAAAAAATGGTAATACGGTAACTGTCCTTATTTTCCGGTCAAGGTCATTCCCTTGACCGGAATGGTATTTCTCGTCAGACTCTTCCAATCGCCCTCTCACAGGTTCATTAACCGAAAAGAATCCTCCTCTCACCGAAAAAGGGTCTTTTTTTTCCCATTGTAACTGTATTTTTTGGGGCAAATGAGACAAAAATAGCATAGTTTCAACAGTTCCTTAAAAATTGTTCATTAAATTGAAAAAAAGATGAAACAATCGTATATTGGAAACCGTAGAAACCAAATAGGTTTCCTACAATATTTTTATCTGTCATGCGTCAACTAATGCGGGAAACCTGCATTTTTTGATGTTTCATAGGAAACTATAAAAACGTTGCAGGTTTCCAGTAAGGAGAATGTTTTGTCCGATTTAGAGTTGAGAACAAGAATCTTTGAAGCAGCCCGTGAGAGTTTTTTTGAAAACGGGTTCAGTAAAATGACGATGGAAGAATTTGCCCATAGCATGGGGATGAGTAAAAAAACCATCTATAAATTTTTCCCGAGCAAGGATGAAATTGTCAAAGCGATTACCCATGATAAATTAGAGAACATTCATCATCAATGTGAATGTTTCCGATCAGATGATTCCATGGAATTCATCGACAAAATTAAATCAACCATCGGCTACCTGACGACAGAAATGCAGAAAATGAAACCGCAGTTCTATCTGGATATACAGCGCACTATGCCGGACCTTTGGAAGGAAGTGGACAACTTCCGAAATGAAAAAGTGATGAACGATTTTGCCTTGATGGTAAAGCAAGGAGTGGATAAAGGAATTTTTCGCACCGATGTTAATGTGCAGGTTTTTGTTTTGATGTATGCTGCGGCAATGCGAAGCATCATCAATCCGGAAGTTCTCTCCCACCTTCCAATTAATATCAGTCAGGCATATCAATCCGCCGTGACAGTATTTTTTGAGGGCATGATGACTGAAGAGGGAAGAAGCAAATATAGAACCAAACTCCATGAACCAATGAAAGAAGAGGGAACAGTATAATGAAGAACATGATCATGATATTGCTGATGTTCGGCACACTGGTCGGTCAGCAAAAAATAACATTAACGGTAGATCAAGCAGTCCAAACAGGATTAGAGAACAGTAAAGCATTAAAAGTTTCGCAGCTCAAAGTTGTTGCAGCAGAAGCCAAAACAAGCGAGACCAACGCTCTGGGACTCCCTTCGGTAAAATTAAATGCGGCATACACAAAATTGAGTGCGGTCGATCCGTTCAAATTGAATTTTCCTGCGTATGGCACGGTACAGGCGGACAATAAAACGGTTCTCTTTAGTACTGTTGCCGCACAACTCGGGGATAACATTACCAACAATTATACCC
The DNA here is from genome assembly GCA_023229405.1 of Bacteroidota bacterium. Classification (GTDB taxonomy): domain Bacteria; phylum Bacteroidota; class Ignavibacteria; order UBA10030; family UBA8401; genus UBA8401. The sequence continues at coordinate 5,810 of JALNZH010000087.1, read as the reverse complement.
TGCGCGCCACAGTGCAGCAGCCGATTTTTACTGGAAACAAAATCTCCGGTGCGGGAGATATTGCTGAGTATTCCTATGAAGCAACAAAACAAGATTTTAGCAAAGATAAATCCGATCTGGTCTATAATATTAAAAGTGCGTATTGGGGAGTCTATCGTGCAAAAGAATTTCGAAAAGTTGTAGATGAAAATGTTGAACAGATTAAAGCCCATGCCTCCGATGCGGAGAATATGATGAAACAGGGATTATTAACCAATAACGATTTGTTAAAGGTGCAGGTGCAACTTTCCGACGCGCTCGTTCGTCAAATTGATGCAAAAAATAATGTCCTGCTGTCAACCATTGCGCTGAACAACACGCTTGGTCTTCCCCTTTCCACAGAAATTGATATCCTGTCCCCTCTTCAGCCAGGAGCTATTTCTTCGCAGGAGATCAATGGACTGGTGAAAAAAGCAGTTGAAAATCGTCCGGAAATTCTTGGAATGAATGCACGCCTGAAAGCAAGCGAATCCAATCTTTCCGTCGCGCGTTCAGGATGGTATCCGCAGATCTACCTTGTTGGAAATTACAACTATCTCCGACCCAATCAACGAATATTCCCTACAAAGGATGAATTTAAAGGGACGTGGGATGTAAGCCTGTCATTAACATACGATCTCTGGAATTGGAATACTTCCGGTAGCCAGTCAACACAAGCAGAAGCCCAGCTTTCTCAGGCAGAACAAGGATTGTCGCAATTACAAGATGGAATTACCTTGGAAGTAACTCAAAGTTATCTTGCATTGAATCAAGCGAAAGAACGTTCCGGTGTGGCAAAGCAAGGTGTTGAACAAGCAGAAGAAAATTACCGGGTAACAAATGAACGCTATAAGAAAGGTCTCAATGTCAATTCCGATCTTCTTGACTCTGAAGTGGCACTGTTAACTGCCAAATTAAATTATACACAATCCCTTGTGGATTATGAACTTGCCGCCGCTCGATTGTCTAAATCGGTTGGCGAATAATTTCGAACTTTCACCATTATCTGAAGGAACTGAAAAATGACTAAATATCGAATACTATCAATCTCTATCGTCATCCTCGGCGTTTCGCTGGGCTTTATCATGAATAATCAGGCTGCAGAAGGTGAAACAACGCAAACACCGGCCACGAAAACAAGTAATATCGCAACAGCGTATTCCGTTTCCGTTGTGACCGCATCCAAGCAAAACGTTTCCAACAAACTTTCCCTCATTGGCACGATCGCGGCAAACAATGACGTCGTGATTCTTTCCGAAACGAATGGACGTGTCATTAAAGTCAATGCCGAAATCGGTGAGTACAAACAGGCAGGTTCAATCCTGGTTGAAGTTGATGCAGAATTGAAAGAGGCAAACTATAAGACCGCGCAGCTGTCGTATGATAAGGCAAAAAAGGATCTGGAGCGTTTTGAATCGTTGTATAAAGATAACTCCATTTCAGAATCACAAATTGAACAAGCCCGCTGGAGCTTTCAGGCAGCGGAAGCACAATACATTGTCGCACGGCGACAATTGAAAGACACCAAAATCACCACGCCGATTTCCGGCATCATCACTTCGCGTTTGGTGGACATTGGTTCAATGGTGATGGGTGCACCGCAGGCAACCGTGATTGCCAACGTTGTGGATATTTCTAAATTGAAAGTAAAAATTAACGTTGGTGAAAAGGATGTGTTCAAATTGAATATCGGAGACAAAGTGCAAGTTACAACGGATGTGTATCCGAGCGCATCGTTTGAAGGAAAGATTGCCAGCATTGCTGCCAAAGGGGATGAGGCGCATACGTATCCCGTCGAAGTCCGCATGGAAAACAGCAAACAATATCCGCTGAAGGCCGGCATGTTCGGCCGCGTGAACTTCACACAAAAGAACCAGCGCTCTAATATCATCATTCCCCGCGAAGCTGTTGTTGGAAGCGTAAAGAATGCCAAGGTGTATGTTGTCAAGAACAATATTGTCCAACTGCGGTCGGTTTCTGTCGGCAGCGAAAGCGGCACCAATGTAGAAATCGTCTCCGGATTATCCGAAGGCGAAGTGATTGTGGTGAACGGAAAAAATAATTTAAAAGACAACGCATCGGTTGTGGTGCGGAATAAATAATTTACCTTCTGAGCCGGCGGTCACCCGCCGGTTCGCATGATAAAAGGAACTTTACATGACAATCACTGAATTAGCTATTAAACGGCCCTCGATTATCGTTGTGATCTTCGCAGTGTTGAGCGTTCTGGGAATCTTCAGTTACACCCAGCTGAATTATGAATTACTGCCGAAAATCACACCGCCGGTCATCACTATCAGCACCATTTACCCCGGCGCCTCTCCCTACGAAGTGGAGAACAATGTGACGAAACTGATTGAGGACGCCGTCTCTGGTATCGACAAAATCGATGCCGTCCGGTCAACCTCGTTCGAAGGCATCTCTTTTGTGTTCGTGGAATTCAAACAGAACGCAAAAATTGACATCGTGCTGCAGGATGCACAACGCAAGGTCAATCAGGTTTCCGCACTGCTGCCGAACGGATCAAAACCACCAACACTTTCCAAGATTGCGTTGGACGAAACTCCCGTGCTTCGCATCGGTGTGACCAGCCAAATGCCTGCACGGGATTTTTATCAATTTTTTAAAGACCGTGTCCAGCCAAAAATTTCCAAACTTGCCGGTGTTGCACAAGTGGTTATTAGCGGCGGCGAACAGCGTGAAATTAAAGTGAACCTAGATGCGACCAAACTGCGCGCTTATAATTTGTCCCTCCTGCAGGTTTCTCAGATTATTAAAAACGCCAATATGGATTTCCCGACGGGAAAAGTGAAGGATGCCGACGGACAATTTATCGTCCGTGTTGCCGGTAAATTCAACTCCGTTGAGGACATGAAAAATCTCGTCGTCGGAAGTTCCCGTCAGGGTGGCGACATCCATCTGCATGATGTTGCAGAAGTGGAAGACGGCATTAAGGACATGGAACAGACCAACCGGGTAAACGGAATGTCGTCGCTTGGTCTGCAGATCTTAAAACAATCTGATGCCAACGCCGTAACGGTCAGCAAATTAGTTCGCCAGGAATTGCAAAAAATTCAGGATGAATTTAAAGAACAGGGAATTGTTTTCGATATAGCACAGGACAGTTCGCTCTTTACCATTGAAGCGGCAAATGCAGTCGGTTTCGATCTGCTGCTTGCCATTGGTATGGTGGCGCTGGTGATGCTGCTGTTTCTTCACAGTGTTCGCAATTCCTTCATCGTGCTCATTGCCATTCCCGCGTCGCTTATTTCCACCTTTGTGGTGATGTATGCCCTCGGGTTCTCTTTGAATTTGATGACACTGCTGGCATTGTCGCTCGTTATCGGCATCCTGGTAGATGACTCCATTGTCGTATTAGAAAATATCTATCATCATCTGGAAAAAGGAGAAGATCAACGTACCGCATCGGTGCGCGGACGTAACGAGATCGGTTTTGCCGCTCTTTCTATTACGCTGGTGGACGTTGTGGTGTTCTTCCCGCTTTCCGTTGTGGGCGGATTGATCGGCAATATCATGCGTGAATTTTCTTTGGTCATTGTTGCCGCCACGTTAATGAGTTTATTTGTTTCATTCACGGTCACTCCGTTGCTCGCTTCCCGTTTTGCAAAGCTTGAACGGTTGACGGAAAAAACATTGATGGGGAAATTTGCCCTGGCCTTCGAAAAGTTCTATCACTTCTTTCAGGAACATTATTTATGGATGCTCCGTTGGAGTTTAAGCCATAAAAAATGGGTCGCCGCAGGTACGATTGTACTGCTGATCGGATCGTTTTCACTCGTCGCAATGGGATTGATTGGTTTTGAATTTATCGCACAATCGGACCGCGGTGAGTTCGGCGTCACCATCGAACTTCCTCCTGGAGCAACCGTGGAACAAACTAACCAGGCCTCGTTGGAAGTGGAACGAATTCTTGCCACCATGCCAGAGATTCAAAAAGTATTTACGACCGTCGGCATTTCGCAGGACGGTTTCATTGGCATTGCCAGCAACAATATTACTCAGTTAAACGTTGCGCTTGTTCCAAAAAATAAACGGATAAAATCGACCACCATGGTCGGTGAAGAAATTAAACGCCGCGTAAAAGAGATTCCCGGATTAAAAGTCTTCGTTTCCCCCATCGGAATCTTCGGCGTTGCCGACCAGGCGCCGATTCAGATCGCTGTTAACGGTACAGAGATGAAGACGGTGCAGGAAACTGCGGAAAAAGTAAAGGAAATTCTGACCAATATTAAGGGTGCGGACGATGTTCGGCTTTCTTCAGAGTCGGGAAAACCGGAATTGCAGATTGATATCGACCGCGCCAAGCTCGCCGAGTTCGGCCTTTCAATAGCAGAGGTCGGTCAGACACTCCGGGTAGCGCTTGCCGGCGACGATCAGTCTAAATTCCGTGACGGCAATACTGAATACGATATTCGTATTCAACTGGATGAGTTTAACCGTTCGCGCACATCGGATGTCGGATCCCTCACATTTATGAACATGCGCGGTCAACAGATTGAACTGAGTCAGTTTGCATCAATTTACCCTTCTGCCGGTCCGACCAAACTCCAGCGGCAGGATCGAATCAACGTCGTGTATGTGAACGCCCAAACGGTTGGACGCCCTTCAGGCACGATCGTCCAGGATTTCCGCAAGGAATTAGCAAAAATTCAATTGCCGAAATCGATCGGCATCGTGTATCTCGGAAACGAAAAGAACCAACAGGAAGGATTCGGCAGCATGGGATTAGCCATGTTGGCTGGCATCATATTCATCTATCTGATTATGGTAGCGCTGTATGATTCTTATGTCTATCCATTTGTGGTTCTCTTTTCTATTCCGGTTGCGATGGTCGGAGTTTTCATTGCAATGGCTGCTGCAGGAAAAGCACTTTCGATTTTCTCCATGCTGGGTATCATTATGTTGTTCGGTCTGGTGGCAAAGAATGCCATCCTGATCGTTGATCGAACGAACCAGGTTCGCACCGAACAAGGGTTGAGCGTCTACGAATCATTGATTGAAGCGGGCCAATCGCGCCTTCGTCCAATTCTGATGACAACATTAACGATGATTTTCGGAATGTTGCCGATCGCGCTTTCCAAAGCGGCAGGAAGCGAATGGAAAACCGGTCTTGCCTGGGCGCTTGTGGGCGGATTAACTAGCTCAATGTTCCTTACGTTGCTGCTGGTGCCTGCAGTATATATGAAGATCGACGAATGGAAAACAAGAATACCGGCATTCTTCAAGCGTCCTTCAAAAATGTTTAACCGGTTCCGAAAAAACGGATCGAATGGTCACGCAGCCGTTACCACCAACGGTACACTGGAAGGATTGGATGTGCAATAAAAAAACTTTTTTTTGACTGCTTTCGTGCCGAAAAAAAATCCCCGAACATTGGTTGTTCGGGTTTTTTTTGTTCTGACATTTACCCTATCTAAAAAGGACTCTTCTGTCTCATACTCCACGTTTCTTGTCTTGTTCATGGTGTGAAATTGCGCTACCTTTTGGCGTCTTCTTTTTCACTCTTCTTAAAAAGGTATTGTATGCAATCTCCCGTGAAACTCTATCCTGTTCCTGCCATTTCTTCATTGCAGGAGATGATCATTAAATCCGCAAACACCTACGGCGATAAACTTGCACTTGAAGATTTGAATGAAACTCCCATCCCCCGTCTTTCCTATTCAGCCGTAATGAAACAGATATTGAAATTCGGTGCTGCACTGCAGTCGCTGGGATTAAAAGAACGAAGTCATATTGCCGTCGTTGGCGAAAACCGTGTTCAATGGGCGCTC
>JALNZH010000085.1 GCA_023229405.1 Bacteroidota bacterium | reverse complement strand
CATCCTTCTGCCGAAGGCATCCCTATCGGGAGACGCATCCTTTCCCGCTGGGATTCCTTTGGAACAAACAGCAAAGGATTTGCTCAGGATGACCTCTGTTTCTGCGCCGCGTCGAACCATTTTTACCTTTCTGCGTAACATCAGTCAATAAGGGTTTTATTTTTGGATAGCTATGATTTTATCTAAAAGCTATCCGATAGTATACAACAATCGGAATGTTGTCTATTGGATTGGGTTATTGCAGAAATTGATACCAAATCCAATACAGGAGTGGCAATGCTGTCCCTATTAGGACAAACCATTTTCCACGCCCCTTCAAACCATTCTTTCCTTTCAGGATGAACAATCCAGAAACTCCCATAAAGATCAGACTTAATGCAAAAAGATCGGCGATATAGGTCCAGATTCCTTTGGGAGCATTTAGATGAAGTTGATTCATCTCGAAGAGTACTCTGCGCGGACGATTTTCTTCGATCAACACGGTTCCTGTAGGAAGATCGATGGAATATGTTTTTCCAGGATAAAACAATTGAGCTGTTTCAGGATCTGGACGGAAATAATTTTGCGGCGCTTCAGTCAGTTGTAGCCTCACCATGGCAAGCGTAACTATCGTATCTTTATCGAATGAAATAATCGGATCAATCTGGACGATCTCTTTTGTCTGCACATAATTGGGGTTCCAATCCGCAACATGGTTTACGGCAAGACCGGAGACCCCATAGATAATCACTAATGCAACACTGAAATAGCCGATATCGCGATGCAGGACGATGTTCCATCGTCTCCATTTGAAACCACTCATTTCGTTTCGACCTGCGCACCTTCTCCGTTAATCTGCAACACCACTTTTGTTCCTTTCACACTCGACGGATCGAAGGTTGTTCCTTCTTTTTTTGCATGTTCTTCGCCGCTTTTAATCTGTTCTTCCACGGAATATTTCTTTACCGAAACAATTCCTTCCGCTGAAGCATTTTGTCCCTTTATCTCCAGGGGGAAAACAATAACGCCGTCTTCCACTTTAAAACGGACCGATTCAAATTCTTTGTCGCTGCCGATTTTAATCCAGCATCCACGTGTTTTGCAGACATCCACAATTGGTCCTTGAACCAGCACACGCTTACCGTCGAATTTATCCGGGTTCGCAACAATTTCGGATATCTTTGTAACTTCTTTCACGGTCAGATCGTTGCCGTATTTTTTCTTACCGGCAGAAAAAGCAGTCGCTGCAACCAGAAGAGTAATCAACGAAATAAAGAACAGTTTTTTCATAGTGCACCTTTTTGTCTTATATAAAAAAAATGCCTCTGAACTATTCAGAGGCATATCACATCGAATCTCAAAGCACCGAGCGGTTACTTTGCCTGCTTATACATCAGCATGATGTAGGCAGCGATCGAATCTGCTTCTGCGGGTTTAAGACCCTGATTCGGCATCGGTGGAAATGCCGGATTAATTTTTTGCGGGTTCATTACAAACGACAGCAGTTTGGTGCGGTCGTTCTCGTATTTCGGCAAAACGTCTTTATATGCCGGACCGACTTTCTTTGCACCGAACTCGTGACACGCCGAACATTTTGCATTGAAGATATCTTCACCGCTGAAGATCGCAAGATTGATTCCCAACTTCGCCAGCAATTCTTCATGGTGGATTGTATACCGGTATGCCAACAGTGCCGAAGAATTTTTTGTGGCGCCGGATAGGGAGGCAGTTCCCTGAACGACCATACATCCGAGTGCAAGAACAAACAGGTAAAAAGCTTTTGCAGCATATCCTGCAACGAATCCTTTCAACATACCATACACGGAGTGACTGGCCAGGAACACGAAAAAGATCACCAGAAATGCGGAGAGGAACACCAATCCTGTCAGCGACTGTACGGGAAGAAGAACAACGGACAACACTACAAACAATGGCTGCAGTAACAACGTGATCAGTCCGGTCGGAAGCGTCGCTTTTTTTACATACTCGGTATATTCTGCGGTGAGATGTTTGCTTCCCCCCTGCCATGAAAACGTGAAGAAGAGTGTGCCGAGGCAAGTAATAGTGAATGACAGCAAAACGAACTGGATCAATTTCGCCAGCACATCAAGCGAGAATAACAATTCCACTGCGGAAGAAATTGTTTGCCATTGATTCGGATGAACTGCCAGCGATGTTCCGGCAATCAAGCAGTACCCGGCAGCAACGAGAAAAATCAACGCATATTTTCCGGATGTTCTGCGGGTTTCAGACATTTGCGTACGGTACGATTCCATTTCTTCCGTATTCGCTGAAACGGATTCAAGCACGCCACCCACTTTCAGTGCGGATTGATACGAAGAAGCGAATGCTGCAGCAGCGGCGAACAGGAGAAGACCCCATGATAAAATACTGACGCTGATTGCGGCTGTATCCTGCAGCAGCTGCGCATACGCAAATGTTAACGCCATATACGGCACGACACCGAACAGCAGCAGAATACTTTTATTCGGCAGAATATGATCGATCACATCCTTCGAAAACCGGATGGAAAGCGCATTGTTCTGTTTACGTCCTTTGCGGTTGTGATACAGCGAAAGGATGAGTGCGCCGAACAAATAACTGATGAACGGAAGCAATAGGATATAGATGACGTTCAGTACGAAATAAAGAACGCCGATCTGTGCTTCCGATTGGGGTAATGCGATCTGTTTCAGAAAATCCATTGTCGTTTAACCAAAAATGATAGTTATTTTTTTACCGGAGCAGTCAGTGTTGCCTGCAATCCGGCTTTCGCCGATGTTTCTTTATACCACGTATCGAATTTCTCTTGTTCCATAATATACACAGCAGAATACATGCCGGAATGCTTCAAACCGCAATATTCTGCACATGCAATGTCATACCGTCCGATTTTATCCGATTTGAACCAGAGATCGTTCAACTTGCTTGGATACACGTCTTTTTTAATGCGGAATGCAGGAATGAAGAATGCGTGGCTCACGTCGTTCGAACGCAATTCTGTCCGTACAGGTTTGTTCACAGGTACATACAAGGTATCTGTTTTAAGTCCGTTGGGATACTCAAAACTCCACTGCCACATCCGTGCCGTCACCTTAATCTGCATAGCGTCATCCGGAATCGCACGCATATCCTTGTATCCGACCCATCCGAAATAGAACATGCTCAGAAACAGAATGAGCGGTATGCCGGTCCAGAGAATCTCCAGAGTCAGGTTCTCTTCCACATGTGTTGGAACCGGATTCCGTTTCCGGCTGTAGCGGATGACGAAATAAATCATCGTGATGGTGATCCCAACCAGAACGATCAGCGATAACGCTGTGATATAAAGAAAAACCGCATCGACACTATCCGTAAAATTTGACGCTGACGTGAACATTCACTTACCTCGCAAAAGAATAATCCCAGAAGGTGAATCCCAGGAAAATAAAAAATGTAAACAACGCTGTAAGAATGAAGATCTTGAACACCATTTCTTCATACTTCATGTGCATAAAATAGTTCAAAACGTACCAGGACTTAATGCAGGCGATGAACAGCGCAATCACGATCGTCCAATTTCCCAGGTTGATGCCTGAAACGGTGACGGTGATGCCGGTGAACGCAAGCAGACCAAGCCAGATAAAAATATAATTTCCGTACTCGATGACGTGTGATTCTTGATGTTGATGTTCGCTCATTGCCGTACCTTTTAATGGATCAAATAGAATAATGGGAAGAGGAAGATCCAGATGAGATCGACCAAGTGCCAGTAGAGCGCCGAATTTTCAAGCCGCACATACCGGTCCGAAGTAATCTTTCCCTGTTTAATCTGCCGCAATATGAACAGGAAGAAAATAACGCCGACAATTACGTGAAACGTATGCAGGCCGGTCATCACATAATACAATCCGAAATAAAGAATCTCCCCGTCCGGCTTTGCCAACAGGTCTTTCGATCCAGGAAAAATACCGTGATGAATCTTGGCGCTCCATTCAAAATATTTGTTGACCATGAAGACAAAGGCAAAACCGATCGTCACCCAGATCAACCATTTCGAGAAACGGAGGTTCCCTTTCTGCATGGCGGTGATGGACATCGCCGCGGTCATACTGCTGGTGAGCAGCGCGATCGTATTGATCAGTCCGATGGTGGTGTTCAGTTCCTGCGCAGCAAGATGAAATTCCTGCTGATGCATAAAACGGTACACAGCGTAGACGATGAATAATCCGCCGAACAGAATCAGTTCCGTGAACAGGAACAGCCACATTCCTAATCGTGAACCGTAATCGTCTCTATGCACTTGATGGACGGCAGCAGCGTGGTCAGTCGAACTCACTTCGTTGTCTCCTTTTTTGCCTCATACTTTGAATAATCGTACGGTCCGGCATGCACATCCGGAACTTCGTGGAAATTCTCGAGAATCGGCGGCGTCTGGACTTTCCACTCCAATGTTTCACCTCCCCAAGGATTCATCGGCGCTTTCGGACCTCTGCGTATCCCGATATACAAATTGGTGAACATGATGATCAATCCGATAATCAAAATCCAGGAACCGATCGTTGATGCCACATGATACGGCTGAAATTCCGGCAGATAATCGTAATAGCGCCGCGGCATGCCCAGATAGCCCATAACGAACATCGGCATATACAGTGCGTTATACCCTATCGTCACAATGGCCCACGCCCATGTTGCCACTTTCAGATTATACATCCTTCCAAACATCTTCGGAAGCCAGTAATGCATCGCCGCAAAAATTCCGAATCCCGTTCCGCCAAACATTACATAATGGAAGTGTGCAACCACGAACGATGTATCTTGCAGATGGATATTCACGGAGAGTGCGCCGAGCATCAATCCCGTAAATCCGCCGATGGAAAACTGGAAGATGAACGACATAATATAGAGGAACGGCGGATCCGCTTTGATCGATCCTTTATACATGGTGGAGAGCCAGTTGAACACTTTAATGGCGCTCGGAATGGAAAGCACAAAAGTGATGAACGAAAAGACGAACTGTGCTGCGTCGCTCATACCTGCTGTGAACATGTGGTGAGCCCAGACTAACGATCCGAAGAACGCAATGGCAAGACTGGAAAACGCGATATATTTATATCCGAAGATGGCGCGGCGCGAAAACACCGGAATGATTTCGGAAGCAATTCCCATCGCCGGAAGAATCATGATATAGACCGCCGGATGCGAATAAATCCAGAACAAATGTTGATAGAGCACCGGATCTCCGCCGAGCGCCGGATCGAAAATACCGACACCGAGAATGCGCTCAATGCCCACGAGCACCAGCGTAATACCGATGATGGGCGTTGCAAGCACCTGAATCCATGCTGTTGCATACAATGACCAGACAAACAACGGCATTTTAAACCACGACATGTCCGGATGGCGCATGCGGTGAATGGTGGTGATAAAGTTTAAACCGGTTAGGATCGAAGAAAATCCGAGAATGAACGCCGCCGTTAATGCCGGCAGCACATTTGTCGTTGTGCGGACAGAATACGGAACATAGAACATCCAACCCGTATCGGCCGATCCACCGGGAAGAAGCATGGAAGCGACGGCAAACAGACCGCCGATGGCGAACATGTACCACGACATTAAATTCACCCGGGGGAATATAACGTCTTTCGCACCGATCATGATCGGCAGAAAGAAGTTTCCGAATACCGCAGGGAGACCCGGAATGATGAACAGGAAGATCATGATGATGCCGTGCAGCGTAAAGAGTTGATTGTACATCTGCGCTTCAATAATTGTTTTGCCGGGCGCAATCAATTCCAGACGGATAAGAAATCCGAAAAAGACCGCAACGCAAAAAAACGCCATCATGGAAACAAGATACAAAATGCCGATCCGCTTGTGATCGACGCTCAAAATCCAGGAAAGAATACCTTTCTTATATTTGTTCGTCGAAACATCAAGATAGCTCGGTTCTAATTTTTCTACCGGCACTGCCGCTTTAGCCATAGATTCACTCTCTCTTACGATTGGACTTTTTTTGGTTTTACTGTGAGATACACCACAAAGACCGCTGCGAATAGCAGAATCACTCCGCCGGTCACTCGTGTTACGTTGAAAACATACGTTCTGCCTTCGGGATTAAAACTGTAACAATACGCCACCAGTTTGGCAATCGTCGGACCGGTTTTCCCGGTGCTTGCTTCGGTCAGCGCCATCTTTACATCGAACGGAAGATATTTAATTCCGTTCAGATACCGGGCAATTTTCCCTTCAGGCGAAATAACAATCAGCGCGCCGGCGTGAATAAAATCGTTTCCTTCCCTCTTAAAATTGAAACCGGCTGCCTGCGTCACCGCACGAATCGCCGCACTGTCTCCAGAAAGAAACTTCCACGAATCTGATGGGATCTCTTTCTTCAACAGCGCAAAATAATTCACCTTTTTTGCCGCTGCCAATTCAAATTTTTCCCGGTCATCGAAGCTAATCGTTACAATCTGAAAATCTTTCCCCGCTTCCATGTCAATAAAATTAACAATCGACGTCAACTCCGTCAGAATCGGACTGCAAATACCCGGACAGCGGTAATACACAAAATTGATGATCGTCGGTTTTTTAACAATATCCTTTAACGTCACAAGATGTCCCACATCATCGAAGAATTGCGTCTCCATCGGAAGCATATTCCCGAGTTTTTCTTCGATTCCGATTTCAACCGGTTTCGCCGTGTCGTTTGCACTCAGCGTCACAACGAAGAACAATATCAACAGCACAAGTTTTTTCATAGTATTCGGGGAATGATCGTATATGATCACCCATTGTTTGAACATTGTTTTTTGGTTGTCATTCCAAGTTGCGACGATTTTTGTCGGGGGCGAGGAATCTCAGCAGCTAAAAAAACGTTCTGAGATTTCTCGCTCGTCTCTCGGGACATCGCGTGAAATAACAACAGAAGAACTTAACTCTTCTTTTCTTTGCTCACTTTTGACAAGTACGCATACAACGAACTCCACTCTTCCCTGCTCAACCGAACAACCGCAGATTTGAATCCAATGGTGATCGGATCAGTCGAAACCGTACGGATAAATACATCCAACGATACATCTTTTGTTGCCAGCGATGCGGTGATCATTTTATTACTGTTTGCGCTGAACCGTTTCGCCAGCATTGCTCCTTGTTCTTCCTGCTTCTTTGTTGCGATGGATGAACAGACATTTTCTACATACTTTGCGTCGCTTGCCGCTTCGTTCTGCAAATTCTGCATCGCCAGCTTTACCGGAATTTGCGGCGGAAGCTGTGTTCCTTTAGACAGGTTGTATACTTTTTCCAGATCCTGCAATTCAGAAAGACTGTCCACCGGGAAATCAGTTGCAAAAGTTCTTACGTAATGTATGATCGCAAAGCGGTCTTCCGCCGGCAGATAATTAAATGCCTGCATTCCGTTCAGCACAATTCCTTCCTGCAGCGTCTTATACATGTTCGATACTTTTCGTCCGTTCTTCCATCCTTCAGCAGAATGGAAATTCCGCGGTTTCACCGTCATTGCTGCTGCGCTCAAACCGTCCCCCATACCGTTGTTGCCGTGGCAGGAAGAACAGTTCGCTTGAAACAGATTCGCACCTTTGTCCACCAACACTTTTGATGTCCGTCCGACTTCCGTCACATTCACCGGAGCGATCAGCGCGCCGCGCTGCATCGGAATATCCTGCACGAACTGTGTGGAGTCCCTGAGAATGACCGGAGCGATGGTGTTTTTGGAAACATCGTTCATGCTCCAAATGTAGTAGGTTCCGATAAATCCGGCGACGACCAGAAAATAGACATACGTCAAACCAAACAGGCGGACCGGATTCTTCAGAAGTTCTTGAAAATCAATTTCATCTTTGAGTTGCATGCTGCTCACACCTTATTAGAGATGGAAATCAATACCCCGTTGCAGTTTTGGATCACCGACGGGAACAATATTGTATTTTTTTGCCTGTATCGCGAAGAGCACGATGATGAGTCCGATCGAGAGCATCGGGAACGCCAGTTCGTAATAACTAAACACCGGCGTTTTGCTATACGTCGGCATAACGAGCCAGTACAGATCCAGAAAATGTGCGAAAATCAGCAACGCCGCCGAACGCTTTAAGTTTGACGGCTTCATTTTGGACGGACGCGATACGAGCATAAAATACGGAATCCAGAAGTGAAGCAATACGATTGCGATCGACACATACTCCCAACCGTTTTCCCAGCGTGCGATATACCAGAATGTTTCTTCCGGAAGATTTGCATACCAGATCAGCATAAACTGACTAAACGCAATATATGCCCAGAATGACAGCAGTCCGAACATCAACGCACCAAAGCTGTAATAATGATTTTCGTTAACACCTTTAAAGAAGAATCCTTTTTCACTCAACACCACCACAAAATACGTGATCACGCAGAGCGACGTGAGAATTGTTCCGGTAAAATAATAGACGCCGAACATCGTGGAGAACCAGTGCGGTTCAAGACTCATCAACCAGTCAATGGAGAAAAGCGAAATGGAAATGGCAAGCGCAGGAATAAATGCGGCAGCCAATGCAATGTTCTTCTTGGTCAGTTTCTGATCGTTGCTTACATCCTGTTTCAGCGAGTTCCGACGGAAGATAAAATAGAACAGGCCCCAAACGACGATATAGATAATGAAACGAATGGTGAATGACTGCTCGTTCAAATACGGCGACTTGTTAGTTAAGATGGCATCCTTTGCAACGACATCCGTATGCGACCAGTGGAACAGATCGTGCAAATTCAAGAAGAGCGGAATCGACAGAACGGCAACGGGAATCAGCAGCATGCCGAGGAATTCGATCACGCGTCGAAACGGTGTTGTCCAAACCGCACCGGCGATATATTCCAGCGCGATATAAAAGACCGCTCCGACGGCGATGCTTGCCAGGAAAGTAAATCCGATAATATTATTGAAAGCGGCGCGGTGGGAATCGGTAAGATAGGATACAGCCACCAATGCCAATCCGACAATCGTTAATCCCCAGCCCAGTGTAACAATATTGGCGGGGAGTTCTTTTTTCGGGATAATCACTGTTTCATGAGCGCTCATTGTAGATCAGACTCCTTCGCATTATATGCGCGCTGTAATGTTCGAATGTATTTTACCACTGCCCAGCGTTCTTCGCGGGAGATCTGATACTGATACCCCGGCATCACGTTTTGTCCGACGGTCATCGTATGGAAAATCGCTCCATCCGGCCAGAGACGTACTTTATCCGAATGTAATGTGGGAGGATTGGGGAACTGTCCATTCATGCGGCTGTCTCCATTGCCGAAGTTGCCGTGACACGGACTGCAATACGTCAGAAATTTCCGTTTGCCCAGGTCCAGTGTTGCCTTCGTATTCAGCAATGGATTTACCAAAAATCTCCCAACGGAATCAGCGTTCACACCCAGTTTGTACGGATATGGAATAAATCCTCGGGCAACTGATCCTTCCACCGGAAGACGCATCGTGCGGCCGTCTTCGAAATAATCGGTTGCGGATTGAACATCGAACCGCGGTTGTTCCACCATCCAGTCGAACGGAGGAAGATAGAGCACTTTGTTCCAATAGAGATATCCGCCGGCTGATGTAGCCAGTGAAATTCCTACGAGCAGCAGAATGAATTTCGGATCGAAGGTGTTTGGTTTGAAGTTCAGGAACTCATCGCTGTAATAGATTGCCTCTACTTCTCCGCCGGTTGTTTTCAGCAGGTCGCGCACTTTCTTTTCGTCGAACTGCGCATCTTCCGCCTGAATTGTGATGCCGAATTTATCCGACGAAACTTTTTTCATAAACGTTGTGTCGTGCAGCGGATGACTGGTGTTCGGAAACTTGAAGAAAAACACGATCATTCCGCCGACTGTGCCAAGCACGGCAAGCAGCACCGCAATTTCGTAGGTCACCGGGACGAACGCAGGCCAGGACCAATACGGTTTTCCGCCGATTACCTGAGGATAATCTTTTACGGCAACCCACGATGCAAAACTGATCATACCGACGGCGCCGAGAATACCGGCAGCGAGAGTCACAAAACCGAGTTTCGTTTCTTTTAATCCCATCGCATCATCCAATCCATGGATCGGATACGGCGTGTGAACGTCGAACTTTGTATACCCCGCATCCTTCACGGCTTTTGCGGCGTGAAGGATATCGTTCGGAGTATGATAGATCGCGTTTATTGAGTAAAGTTTCTTTTCCATACTTTTATTTATCGTAATACAATATTGTTGTCATTTCGAATCCCGTGATAACGGGATGAGAAATCTTTGCATTATTTTACACACTTTAGAACAGATTCCTCGTCGTTCCCTTTTCAAAAAAAAAAAAATCCGTCACTCTTCGGAATGACAACCTTTTGTTTAGTGCGACGTTCCGTTTCCATTATGTGACGGATGCGAAGGTTGTGCGCCAGGAACAACCGCTTTAATTTCTGCCATGGCAATCGCCGGCAGGAACTTCACGAATAACAACACCAGCGTAAAGAACAGACCGAAACTGCCGATCAACAGACCGAAATCCCACATGGTCGGTATAAACATTCCCCAGCTTGATGGCAGGAAGTCGCGGTGCAGCGACGTGACGATAATAACGAACCGTTCGAACCACATGCCAATATTGACGAAGATGGCAAGGATGAACGATGCCAGCAGCGACGTGCGGATCTTCTTCGACCAGAAGAGCTGCGGTGCGACCAGGTTACAGGTCATCATCGTCCAATAGGCCCACCAGTATGGTCCGGTTGCGCGGTTGATGAAGACGAACAGTTCTGTTGCATTACCGCTATACCACGCAATGAAAAATTCCATGATGTAGGCATACCCAACCATTGTTCCGGTGACGAGCATAATCTTGTTCATCTTCTCGATGGTGTCCATCGTAATCAGATGTTCAAACTTGAATGCTTTCCGGGTGACGATCAAAACGTTTTGCACCATCGCAAAACCGGAGAAGATAGCTCCTGCAACAAAGTATGGTGGAAAAATTGTTGTATGCCATCCAGGCAGAACGGATACAGCAAAGTCGAAGCTAACGATGGTGTGCACGGAGAGCACAAGCGGTGTTGCAAATCCGGCCATGATCAAATACGCACGTTCGTAATGTTGCCAGTGGCGGTTGGAGAATCTCCATCCCAAACTGAGCACAGCGAAGGTCGTTTTTTTAATAGTTGTTGTTGCGCGATCGCGCAGCGACGCGAAATCTGGAATTAAACCGATATACCAAAAGACTGCCGATACGGTGAAATATGTATTCACGGCGAACACGTCCCATTCCAGCGGCGATGTAAAGTTCACCCACACACCATGCTGATTGGGATACGGGAAGAGCCACGCCATAGCGAGCCACGGACGGCCGGTATGGAAAATAACGAATTGTACGGCGCACAGAACGGCAAACAGCGTCATTGCTTCTGCAAAGCGGGCAATACCGGTACGCCATTTCTGACGGAGCAGGAAAAGAATCGCGGAGATTAGCGTACCGGCGTGACCGATACCGACCCAGAACACGAAGTTGACCACGTCAAATCCCCATGCAACGGGCTGATTGATACCCCAGATTCCGACTCCTTTCCACAGTAGCCAGGCCAAACTGATCCCGCCGATACCGAGCATGGTGCCGGTAATGGCGAGACCGATGAACCAGTTCCGCTGAGGGAAATCGTTGATCGGCTTGACGATCGCCTCGTCAAGCGAAGCGGCGGTGGGCACCCCTTCGATGACGGGAATTTCTTTTGAATAATCCAATACTGTTGATGACACTATGCTTTCTCCGTTTGAGATTCTACATTTCGAAGTTTTGCAACGTAGGTGACGTTCGGCGCTACGTTAATTTCTTCGAGCACGTGATAACCAATTTCATGATGACGATATTTATAGATGTCCGAATTTTTGTCGTTCATGTTGCCGAACACAATCGCATCCGCCGGGCAGGCATCCTGACACGCAACGGTGATGCCGGTGCCGTCGAAGATCTTCCCTTCTTCAATCGCATGCTGGCGTCCTTCCATAATACGCTGAATGCAGAACGTACATTTTTCCATCACACCACGTGAGCGGACCGTCACTTCAGGATTATGCAGCATGTTCAACGGCTGTTGGTACTGGATGCCGTCGTTGAATTCGTTGCGGAAATCATAGAAGTTGAAGCGGCGTACTTTATACGGACAGTTGTTGGAGCAATATTTTGTGCCGACGCAGCGGTTGTATGCCATCTGGTTCAGTCCGTCCGGACTGTGCGTGGTCGCGATAACCGGGCAGACGTTTTCGCACGGCGCATTGTCGCAATGCTGACAGAGCATCGGCTGAT
>JALNZH010000084.1 GCA_023229405.1 Bacteroidota bacterium | reverse complement strand
AGTATTGGAAACGAAACCATTTTCTTTGTCAAATTCATCACATTTCTTTTACAGTATTCAATATGGAACGACAGATTCTTTATCTGCAATCGCTGTTCTTGGTGAATCAGGTGCAGTAAATTTTACCGTGGAATTAGTTGATGACCAAACGAACTCCATTATTGGTTCCTATGATAATATTACATTCAATTCTTTTACTTCTACACAATATGATAATATTGCATATCAAGTGAATACGGAAGGTATAGGGACACGAATGGTGCGACTACGTTTGGTTGTAAATCATTCTGGACTACAACCAACATATGGTATTACTGACCGACATGCAGTAGAATCGGTACTCGGAAAAAAGGAAAAGCAGGTACAGAAAATATTGTTTAATGGCACTATAAAAATTGATTCGTACACACTCGACCAAAATTACCCAAATCCGTTTAATCCAACAACGGCTATTAACTATACACTGCCAAATCCTGGAAACGTTCTGTTGAAAGTTTATGATGCGTTAGGCAAGGAAGTTGTTACACTTGTTAATAGTCACCAAGAATCAGGCCGCTACTCCGTTGAGTTTGATGCGTCGAATCTCTCGAGCGGCATTTATCTCTATAAATTGACTTCTGGATCGTACACCGAAGTGAAGAAAATGATGCTTTTAAAATAAGTGCCAAACGGCACCTCAAAAAAACATTGTTATTGCAATGACCCATTATTTTTGAAATGACGTCTAGTTATTTGGTTAACTTAACAACGCCTGCCCTTATCCGGCAGGCGTTGTTGGTTTTTATTGTTTAATTCAATCATAACGAAATGGTAGGTAGGACAAAGTAGTACTTCGTTCAGCATGATATTACAGTCATAGCTGTCCAAAATAAAATTCCTATTCACAAAAACTTATCGAAACAAGTGGATTTATGGAAGATATGTTATGTTGAGAAAAGTAAGCCCTCCCCTACATTTCTTACAGTGTTGAATGAAATGTGGGAGAGAACGAAATTTAGGAGGATTGAGTGAGCTTTTTCTCCCCCCTACCAATGGGGAGATACAGAGGGGGTCTGAAATCATGAAGGGACTTTTGATGGCGTTTTTTGCCATCTACGGGCAAGTGTGAACGGGATTCATCGCGCACGTTACATTTCGCAAGGGGTTCTTTTGCTTCTTTTCTTG
The DNA here is from genome assembly GCA_023229405.1 of Bacteroidota bacterium. Taxonomy (GTDB): domain Bacteria; phylum Bacteroidota; class Ignavibacteria; order UBA10030; family UBA8401; genus UBA8401. The sequence continues at coordinate 11,333 of JALNZH010000084.1, read as the reverse complement.
TGCCGACCAAATCTTTATACCATGTCGGCATTCCTTCGGAACCCCGTCAAGAAAAAGAAGGAATAAGTTTCTCTCTTTTATGATTTTTTTTGGACAAGTATGTATTACAGTTATTATCAACCATTCATACAAACAAGATAAATTACTCTGTTAATTATCACGTATTATTCCGGTATAACGTATATACGGGATTGCATATGACCGATATTTTCGCTCTTTTTGTGGTAGACTATTTGATAAAATGTTTTAGCGAAAGAAAAATATCATGAAATCTTCAAAAAAAAATCTTACCGGCAGCGTCATAACGATGTTCTTACTCACAAGTTGCCTCCTGTACTCCCAAATGCCGGACTTTATCCAGCTATATAGAAATGACGAGAAAGGGAATATGCAATATAGGAAACGAGGGTTGTTGGATGCTAACAGAGTCCGTACGGTTTTTGGAAATAATGGAGAGGTTGCGGATTGGTTTAACGGATCGATATTGGGGCCCCATTTAGAGTGGCCCAAAGGGACCGGGCACCGGCATCTGGATGGATTTACGTTTATGGTTGGGGCCAAGGTGAAGATTATCGATGCAAACAATACCGAACGGTTTATTACTCCCATCGAAACATCATACAGGGAGGAGATGGATCGTGATCCAATCACCGGTACAATATGGGGATTTGAACCGGTACCGGGATATGTCAATCCATTAAGTACTACTATTGCCTTGAGTAACAATAATAATTCTTTTCCATCTCAATGGCCGGCAGCGCTCCGTCTCAGTTCCGACTGGAATGGAAAATGGTATGGATATAATGGAGGAACGGCCAATGAGAATTGTCTGGAGACATTTTTTGTGGTGGATGATTCACGGGATAAAGAATACACGAAATTACCTTACAATTATTATCCCATCGCTTCAGATTCGGATCGCGGAGGATTGGGATTGCGAGTGGAAGTGCGGGGAATGCAATTCCAACATTTTCTGCTTCAGGATATGATTTTCTGGAATTACTCCGTAACGAACATTTCCGATGTTAACTATGATTCAACCGCGTTTGGTGTATTTATGGACCCTTCGGTGGGGAGCAACACGAATGACGGAAGGACAAACTCCAATCTGAATTTAATGTATTTCTGGTCACCGTCTGGCATCGGTTTGCCGGACAATTATACGACAGGTTATCTCGGTATCAGTATATTACACAGTCCCACAGCCGCAAATAATAAGAATATTGGATCTGTGTATTTAGGGCTTTTATCAGATAAAGGGGAAACAGGTGTTTGGCCGAGAAATGATTTGAGAATGTGGTCCGCAATGACCGGAGGAATTAAGGATACTTCCATCTACAATGCAAACATCTCAACGGTTGTTGGAAGTTCGGTTTTTCAATTTCCTAAATGGTCAACTGAGCAATATGATGTCGCAATGATTCTTGGAAAGACATTGTCCGACATTACCATGAAGAATTTTGTTGCGCAAAAAGTGTTTGATCATCATTTTGTTATTTCGGACAGCATCGGATCGCTTGGCAATTTCTCGCTTGCCCTAACGACTCCAACGGAGTATTCAACTGTATCAGGAATAGTGAATATCGGATGGAATGTACAGGGGGCCGTCGGAAAAACAACATCCTATCTGTATTGTTCAAGGAATGACGAAGAATGGTTCCTTGTCGGTATCGATACTGTCGGCACAGGTACTCTTCAATGGAATAGTACATTATATCCGGACGGTATCTTTTATACGCTTCGTGTGGTGACCGTGGCGGAAAACGGCACCGGTTTTGCCGAATATAGGAATTCAATCCGGGTAAACAATGCAGGACAGGCCAAACCGGAAATACGAATGAACAAGCCGAAACAGTTTATAACGATACAGGGAGATGTTGAACTGCAGTGGAACGGCGGTGATGCAGACGGTGATGCGTGTACGGTAAATCTGTTTTATCGGTCATATTACCAACAAGCCTGGACGCCGATTCAACTCAACATCAAAACAAGTATTGGTATTGGTACTATCGTTTGGGATACAAGAACTGCTCCCAATAGCAATCAATTCGATTATGAACTTAAGGCTGAGATCATCTCACAGTCTGATACAGCCGTTGCAGTACTTCGGGATATTTGCATCAAGAATCCTGTAGTACATAAATCGATCGATCCGTTCATCGTAACACGGAAAGGAAGCGGAACCGGGGCGATTTCTGTTGGTATCGTTGATACAACGGCAATTTCAGGGCATCAATACCTGATTACATTTGAAGAAGAAACTCCGTTTCTCACCGCAGCGGTGACCAATAAAAATACCGGGGTACGGAAACTGAGTAGAATCTTTCCGCTCGATATCAATCATGATACGCAAACGTTTGATGGAATCCGGTTGCGTATTATCAATGACAGTATTCAGCTCGATGCCGAATTTACCGGATGGATGAACGGCACAACGGCATTCCCAATGGTTCCGAAATTTGATAACTCAATTGTATCGCGAAACGCACAACTGCCGTATGATTATTTGATCCCGTTTTCCAATGTTGCAATCGATACTCCTATTCTGGCATCACCTCCAAAATACATCAAAGTCCCGGTGCCATTCACAATTCAAAATACAACACTCCAGCGAAAAGCCTACAGTCTTCTCGAAGATGTAGACCGTAACGGAACATTGAGTTTCGGAGACAGCATCAGAATTATTGATGATTATATTTCGCCGACCAATTTCCATATTATATGGAATATTGCATATGGATCGGCCCTGACGAATCTTCCGGAACCAACCAAAGGAGATGTGTATGTGATTAGTACAAAAAAACCGTTTGTGGTTGGGGATTCCATCATATTCAAAACGGATGGGTTAACGAGTGTAAACATATTGCATTCTTCTGTGCCAGTCGGGTTTATGTTGGAACAAAATTATCCCAATCCATTTAATCCGTCTACCACCATTCGGTATGGACTGCCGTCGTCCAGCCGTGTCTCATTGAAGATATTCAATATTCTCGGCCAGCAGGTGATAGATCTTGTCGACGCCGTTCAATCTGCCGGATGGCATGAAGTTGTGTGGAATGCGAATGTTGCTTCCGGATTGTATTTTTATAAGATTGAAGCGGTGAATAATTCTGCTCCAAGTAAGCGGTTCACGGAACAGAGAAAAATGCTCTACATAAAGTAGCGGAAATTTTTTTTCCGAAATAATTCCACAGTCATGTCATGACATAAAGTTATGGCATGACTTTTTTATGGAACGGAGGACGAAACGCTGCTTCGTCTTCCACAGTATAGTGTATGAGATATCACTCTGTCGATCACTATCATTGCGAAATAAGCGAGATTAAACTATTTTGATATATTATTATGGATCAACAATACAATACACCTGAGAATACGCTGCCCGAGGATATCCTGAAAACAGTGGCTTATTTTGACCTGTTCGATTATCCAATGACGGTGGACCAAATTTTTTCCTATCTGCCCAGGAATTCAGTATCCAAAACAGAAGTCGCACGAATATCGGAACAACTGGTGAAGGAAAGGAAATTATTGCGGGAGCATGATGTATTATTCCTTTCGTCAAGCAATGTGAGTATTACAGTACAGCGGAAAGAAGATGAAAAAAGAGCCCTCCGGATGCTTTCATACGCACGAATCATTGCAATGATGATCAAACAGGTTCCCTTTGTCCGTGGAATCTTTATCACCGGATCACTCTCCAAGGTTGCGGCAGGAAAGGGGAGTGATATCGATTTTATGATCGTCACCTCATCGAAGAGGTTGTGGATTGTACGGTCGATGCTGACGCTGTTCCGGAAAATCTTCCTGTTCGGGAACAAAAAATATCTCTGCACTAATTACTATGTAACGGAAAATGGCTTTTCACTAGACCGCAGAAACCTGTATACCGCTATCGAAGTGGTAACCACGAAGGTACTATGGAATCCAGACGCTTTAATGGAATTCCGGCGCGTTAACAGCTGGACAAAAAAACTTCTCCCAAATATGTCTGAAAGTATAGAAACACAACTGGTTATATCATCCGCCCGTTCTCCGCTGCAGGGTACAGTGGAATTTCTATTAAACATGCTGCCGATGGAGTTTTTCGACCGCCGGTTGATGGAATTTCACCGAAGCCATTGGAATACTGCATTCCGTTACGTTCCCAATCATCAACGCGAAACAATGTTTATCGTCTCTCCGGATGTTTCCGCTTGCTGGCCCGGGGACCGTCAGAAACTGATACTGTCTCTCTATCAAGAGAAATTGTCTGCACTGGGTTTACAGTGATTCTATTTGTGTTATGACCTTTTGTATTTTCCCCGCATAACTCTCTTAATAATTTGTTTGAAGAATGGATACTAAGAAACGCAATATTTGGGTATTGGGAGGGACAGGCTTTATTGGAAGTTCGTTAGTCCGACAACTTTCAACGGATCCGAAGAACCTCATCCATATGCTGGTTCATAAGAATATCCCGGCCAGGTATCTGGAATCGTTCAATATTTTTACCGGCGATATACGCTCTTTTGATTTGTTCTGGCTGGAACGATACCCTCCCGATATTATTTATCATCTTGCCCGTCTCGGCGGAACAAATACCGTAACGCGTTCTCTTGCGGCGCACATGGGTGCATCGGCAAATCAACGTTTAATAAATTATTTACTCGGTTTGTCATCGCCCCCAAGAATTGTTTATGTATCAGGATCGCTCGTGTATGGTCATCAGAAAGAAGGTGCAGCGGCGGATGAACAGTCGAAGCTTTTGCCAGTTTCTTTTGCACGGCATTACCTTATTGGCGAAGCGCCGTGGATTCGCATTCAGGATGAACGAAGACTTGATGTTCGATTTGCAAGACCCGGGTGGATTGTAGGACCGGATTCCTGGTTTAAGGTGTTTTATTGGAATCATTATAAAAAAACAGGAAAGGTGCCGATGTATGGCGAAGGGAAGCAACTGATGTCGTTGGTGCAACTGGATGATTGTGCGGGTCAAATAGCCATGCTCGGGGAGCATGGAAGCACAATGCAGAATATGAATATTTTTTCGGGAGAACCAGTGAGTCAATACACCTTTGCCCGCACGCTTGCCGATCTTTTACATACCAATCTTGATCCCATTGCGATTGAAACTCTGCAGAATATTTATGGCAGGGCAATTGGAGAAGCGTTTACATCATCGATTCCATTGCGGACATGTGTTCCGGAAACTGCAGGTCGTTATCAAAACATCTCTCCGGACGTCAGAACGATTCTTCAAAAAACTATTTCACTTCTTAAAAACGAACAATGAATACTCGCCGAATTGCCACAACACCGACTTATTGATGATGGTATCCACCTTCCATAATATGCGGCTGAACTTTAATAGCCGTTTATTAATTCCTGTATAATACCAGGCAGGATGAATAATGCTGTACCCTTTCCGTTGATGTAGCTGCAATCCTGAAAATGCCGAGAGAATCGTTCCAGGAGTATAGCAGTGGCTGGGAAGATATTTCACCGGTGAATACCCGCTCCAAACCGGTCGCAATCGGGCAAACGCTTTTGAAAACCTGAAACGGATCAGATCGATCAGCATTCCTCCCAGGTACCACTTATTGACAAAGCTCAGCACCAAATGTCCACCCGGATTTAACGCCTCCGAAATGTGCCGCGCTGCCCGGCGCAAATCTTCGGTAGTATTCAATGCACCGAAAAAAACATAAATCACATCGAACGTCTGATGTGGGAAGAGCGTGTGAATTTCAATTTCACTGCCTTGGCGTGCTTCAATATTGGTGCATCCGCTGGTTTTTATTCTATCACGGGTTCGTTGAATCATTTCTGCAGAAACGTCAATCCCGTAAATGTCTCTGCTGGGATGCGTTTGACCGAAATGCACTAAATCCAATCCGGTGCCGCATCCAATTTCAAGCATGGAACTGCCGGAAAATCGTTTTGTTTCTTCACGGAATGACTGGCGAATCTTTTGTAAAACGGGATTGTCCCAATACCGGGAATCATAATCCAGCGCATCCTTATCATAGTAGAGTCCCACTTCACGATAATATTCAGTAGTCATATCTGTCCCAAAAATCCAGCGGTTCCAATATCCTACACAGTTGTGGAAATAATCATTCAAAGCAAAAATACCTCATTTATTTTTCTGTTGCCTGAACGATCGGTATGCTGTTTCTAACATACTAAAGGAATATAGAAAAACAAACCGAGTGAAATCAACTATCGAGTATCAGAATTAAAGAGTGAAAGGAGTCCATCGCGCTCGAACTATGACGATTGCTCTTATTGTTGTGTTCTTCTCTTCATCCGGTGAGACACAGGGTGGCGATGATCTACAGGGGAACAATCGGAGAACCTCAACACTGAAGAATCACGTTCGTTGATCATTTTCTATAATGGTAGAAAGAGAATTTCTTTGTATATTTACCCGATTGTCTATGACACTTTCTTTGAAGAAGAAAATATTCCTTGTCGGTGACCGGGTATTGATTGAGCCAGATAAAGGGCAAGAAAAAACACCTCACGGTCTCTATCTTCCTCCAGGCGTGAAGGAAAAAGATAAGGTTCAAGCCGGTTATATCATTAAGATCGGTCCGGGCTATCCTGTTATCAATCCAAGTTTTATGGAGCAGGAATCGTGGTCCACTCCTAAAGATCCGGTAAAATATATTCCGTTGCAGGCTGAAGAGGGCGATTATGCATTGTTTCTTCGTGATGCCGCTATTGAGATTGAATTCGAAGGAAAACAATACCTCATCGTACAGCAGTCGCATTTGCTGATGTTGATTCGCCCGGACACGCTGTCTCAGTTAGGTTTGAGTGAAGCATGAAGAACGATCTATATATCTTCAACGAAGCGCATCTGCATGAGCAGTTAAAAACAGCTCCATTCACGAAGGGATTTTACACGGTCTATTTCTATACGAAAGATGGTCAATTTGCAAAATCCAAAACAGAACATCTCTCAGAATTTTATCTCTATCCATCTGGAGGTACGCTGAGGGATAGTACATTCAATTTGGTTTTTTACGATTCGCAGTTTGACACGTATCGCGGATTCCAGCCGCCTCACCTTCGGAAGGAATAAAAAAAACTCACCGATATCCAATCTTTTGAAATTGATATTTTTATGAACACACCTTTGATTAACTCCCAAGAAATACTCGAAAGCATCTCCGGCGGATTTTTTGCGCTGGATACCAATTTGCGATTTTCCTATCTCAATAAAGCTGCCGAGGCAGGAACAGGATTGCGACGGGAAGAAGTGCTTGGAAAACACGTGTTCGAGATCTTTCCGAATGCAGAAACGGCGGAATTAGGCGAAAAATACCTCCACGCATATCATACCCAAACGTATCAATCGCTTGTCAGTCAATATAAAGACGGGCGCCACGAAAAATGGTTTGATATCCGTATCTATCCGAACGAAAACGGATTGGGGGTATTTTTTCAGGATATCACTGAACAGAAACTGCAGGAGCGGCAGCGCGAATTGCTGTTGGAGATTTCCCATGTCATCAACACTGCAGGGCAACTGGAAGATCTCTGCACCGAAGTGGTACGAGTGATTGCAACAACATACGATCTTCCTCAGCAGAATGTTCTTCTCTATTTTCACCGGCCTGCGGACGAACAACTGATTCTACTTGCACCTGAACTTTCCCTTACCGATCTGCAGAAGAATTTGTATGCACTTTCCATCGCCAATAATTCGGATTTCGCCAGCATCGAGGCATTCACATCCGGCAGTAACATTGTGACGACAGATTTGTCGCGCAGCGTGCTGTTCTCGTTTGCGCCGGAGAAGGTCATCACCACTACTGTAACGACTCTCGTGTCCATCCCACTGCGGATTGAAAAAGAGAAGCTTGGCGTTTTGGAGATATTAGTTCACAATTCGCGTGATCTGGTGGAGAAAGAACTTTCGTTTCTTGCATTGCTGGCAAGTGAGATATCGGTTGGCATCAGTCGTCGTGGATTGATTGACGAACTGCGCGTGAAAAATGTTGATCTGGAAATTCAGCGTGCGCAAACCATGGAAGCGCATCATAAATTGAAACGGTTCCTTGCCTTTTTCAGCCACGAGCTACGCTCTCCATTAAATTCAATCATCGGTTTTTCCGAACTGATTGCAGAGGAAGGAACCGCTATTACGCAGGATGCGCTGGTGCAGTATAATGCTGCGATTAAATCCAGTGGAACACATCTGCTTCACCTCATCAACGACATTCTTGATTTGTCGAAAATTGAAGCGGGAAAAATGGATCTCCGGTTTGCACCTGTCGGCATCCGTAATCTTGTGGATGGTGTGAAACAGGTCGTTCAGCCTCAGTTGGATGCAAAACAGTTAACGTTGGAAATTATTATGGATGAAGAACTGGACGACATTATTGCGGACGGTGTGCGCATGAAGCAAATACTGCTGAATCTAGTAACCAACGCAATCAAATTCAGCCATGCGGAGGGAAAGGTGATTCTTGCGGCTAACCGGAAACAGAACGATATTGAATTTTCCGTGCAGGATTTCGGAGTCGGAATCCGAAAAGAGGAAATTCAGACGCTGTTCCAGCCGTTTCAGCAAACGGATAACGGCGCAATGAAAGTTGAAGGGACTGGTTTGGGCCTGTCCATTTCAAAAAAACTGACAGAACTGCACGGCGGTTCTCTCTTCGTAATGAGTGAGTATGGCGAAGGGGCAACTTTCGTAGCACGAATCCCGATGATGGTGCAGGTAGAGAACGAAACGGAGAAAGTATTCAAGAAGATCTCGGAAACGTCCACCGGCAATCGCCAGAAACGAGTGTTGATTGTTGAAGACAAACCGCATGCCCGCACGTTGTTGCACACCTATCTGACAGAATCCGGTTATGTGGTGGAGATCGCCACGAACGGCGTGGAAGCTCTTGAAAAAGCAAAATTATGGAAGCCGGATGTAATTACGTTGGACATTTTGATTCCGGTGAAAGATGGTTGGCAGGTGCTGCGGGAATTGAAAGATCATCCGCTCTGTAAAGAGATTCCGGTGATCATCATTTCCATGGTGGATGAACGGAATGTCGGTTTCGGTCTCGGTGCAGTGGAATACTTCGTAAAGCCGGTGCAAAAAGACGAACTGATAGCAGCAGTGAAAAAAGTGGAAGGACGTACCGCACAAAATTCAGCAACGATTCTGGTGATCGACGACGACAAATCCGTTACCGATCTTGTGCAGATAATTCTGGAAGCGGAAGGGTGTACAGTGTTGAAGGCGCACAACGGTAAAGACGGACTGGTAATGGCCGAACAGTATAAACCAGATCTGATCATTTTGGATCTGGTGATGCCCGAAATGTCCGGCTTTAATGTGGCGTATCAGTTGAAACATAATTCCGCCACGTTTACGATTCCGGTGATGATTATGACCTCCATGGAGATTGATGATGAAACGCGCGAACAGCTGGAGGGTTTTGTTGTTTCGTTGATGAAAAAATCGGGCTTTACAAAACGAGATCTGCTGAACGAAATTTCGGCAATTGAAGGAAAAAGATATCCTCACTGAGTTAATACGCCGCGGTTCCCGGAAAAGTATAGAATGGCCGCGCCGTTGTTATGAAAGTCCGATGAAATCGATCACTCTCCGCAAATCCTTCGTTAACGACATCCCCGGCATAGAGGAATTATACCAACGCGCTGCGGTACATGAAGGAGGATTGGCGCGAACCGCTTCCGAGATCACCCGCGATTACGTCGAACATTTTGTCTCCAAAAGTATTTACAGCGGTATTGAGATTATTGCCGCAGGTGATGAACCGGGGCGCATTGTCGGAGAAATTCACTGTTATGCGAACGGAATTGCCGCACTTTCCCATGTGCTCACCGACCTGACCATTGCCGTAGATCCGGAATATCAGGGGAAGGGGGTGGGAAGAATGCTCTTTACCGAATTGTTGAACGATGTTACCGTCAATCGTCCGGACATTCTGCGGGTGGAATTAATAGCACGGGAGAGTAATCTCCGGGCAATTTCATTTTATGAATCTCTCGGATTTAAAAAAGAGGGGCGGCTGACCAAAAGAATTAAACGGTCAAACGGCGATTTTGAAGATGATCTTGTGATGGGTTGGCTGAGATAACTCTTCGTCGTAGGTCACCGTATAAATGCAACCTGCGATTGTCTACATCATTCTTCCATCGGTTCAGGAGCAAGATTCGCAAATCGTTTAATTTTTTGCGTGGTGGTTTTCAAGAATTCCTGATCACGAATAAGGAATTTCCGAACCTGTTTGTAACTGCTTAATTGCTTATTGGTTTTTCCTACCTCATCTGCAATAATCTGATGCAAAAATTCCTTGGTAATCTCTTTCCCCGACGATTCGGCCAATTCAATAAACGCTTCGGCGTCGACAACGATCTGTGCTGCAATAATCTCTCCGAGTTTTGCATCTTCTGCACCGTAAACGAGCGATTCCATAATAAACGGACTGCGGTTCAAAACATCTTCGATCTCTTCCGGAAAAACATTCTTTCCCGATTTTGATATGATGACATTTTTCTTTCGTCCGCTGATATGCAAAAATCCGTCGGGGTCAATAAACCCTAAATCACCTGTCTTAAACCATCCGTCCTGGAACACTTCTGCGGTTGCCGCAGGATTCTTATAATATCCGAGCATCACATTTGGTCCTTTACCGAACACTTCACCGATTCCTTCTGCGTCCGGTTGGTTGATACGTAATTCCACACCTGGCAAAGGCAATCCTGCGGCGTCGTCCTTCATTTTATGGGGAGAATTTAATGCAAGAATGGGGGCGGTTTCAGTTAATCCGTATCCTTGAATAAAATTAAATCCCAGTTCCCGTAACCCTTTAGCCACCATTGGATCGGGGGCGGCGCCGCCGGCAATAAAGAACCGGATAGATCCTCCAAATTTGTGGTGCAGTTCTTTGAAGACGGTCTTTTTTGCATTCTTCCATCCTACGGATTGCATCATGTCGGTCAATTTAATTAACGGATGAAGAATCTTCGCAACAGTTTTTTTCTCCTGAATACCTTTGTGAATTCTCTTGAACATTTTATCGTACAATAACGGTACGCCAAGCAGTATGGTAGCTTTAACATTCTGAAGATCGTCGGTGACGGTTTTTAAGGAGCGGGCAAAATGGATGGAGGAGCCAGCATACAATGGGCAGAGAAGTCCACAGTTACATTCGTATGTGTGATGCATCGGCAGAACGGAAAGAAAGCGGTCCTCGGGATACATCATGAACATGCTCAACATGGCGGACAGGTTAGAAGAGATATTGTGTTGCGATAGCATCACCCCTTTCGCCCTGCCCAGCGTGCCGGACGTGAAGATAATTGCACTTAAT
>JALNZH010000083.1 GCA_023229405.1 Bacteroidota bacterium | reverse complement strand
CGAAGAATAACAATTTCACCGAGTGGTGTATGTATTCCTGTCCGCTCCAGTACATCAACATGTGCCGATGAATTTTCGAGACACTGTTCCGAAGTGGAAACAATCATTCCCCGACAGACTGCGATGCGGGGTTTGGGAAGTTGTGTGATAGTATCAATCACTTCACCGTCGTATCCAATTCCTGAAACAGCGATAGGTATTTTTCGATGAGCAGCTACGTTCAACAGGCAGTTGAGTGTTGTCGTCTTTCCAGTATTTTTTGCAGTACCAGCAATTCCGATAACAGTAGTTTTTTTCACAACGCCTCAATTATTGGAGAGGATTTCGAGTCACAGTTCCTTTCCCGAATGTACCGGGATATGCGCCGTCTGCAGCGTTCCCAAGTAATCCTTTATTGATCGCATCCGGCAAATGATCTGCCAGTGCAACGGCGCGCAATGTTTCGGTGATCTGACGGATGAGATTCTCTTTCCAATCGAGCATTGCCGGCGTCGGTGTGATATTTGCATTACCCATAAAACGGAATGCATCGGTTACAGCACGAATGGAATCGATTCGCGAAGCAATACAGATCGGTCCCCGTGAATACGCTTCATCCGTTGACGCGATGGTAATTGCATCAACACCGAGCGATGCCGCAAGTGCTGCATGATACGATGTCGCATTCGCGGACTGCACCCGGTCTTCCGTTTGCGTCATAAATGCAATCGGTTCACCAGGCCACACAGGACAATCGACGATCTCCTTCAATGCAAGAATTTTTGCCGCATTGTAATCGACGTAGTTCAATTGCATCTGACCGTTCAATACAATGTGCGGACCGCAGCAAAAGAGTGGTTTTAGGATAGCTTTTGCACCGAGTTTTTTCCCGAGCATTACATTGATCAACAATCCCGCCAGTGTTTTCCATGCGGGAACACCGCTCAATTCATCATTACCCGGAATATCGAATGCCATGTTGTACTGTCCGGCGATTTTGATCGATTCGATACCGTCCGCCGTTAACCGTTCCGGATCGGTACCCGCTCCCAACGAACCGTAGACGAGATTAATTTTCGTCAGGTCCGCACCACCTTCGCCGGCCAGCAGCGTTGTTTCTGCGGTGTTCAAGCCGCGATGTGCGCGGATAGTAAGCAGCGTGGCAGGATCGAGCCATCGTTTCATCAATTGGATATTCTCCAGCGAGGTAATCGTACCGTCATTCTCATGTGTCAACATCCCTTCGAGCAATCCTTCATACCGTGCTTCCCAGGAAGGATTAATAACCAAAAAGCCGTCGATCCCCCACCGTTCGCAAATTTTTCCATGAACGATATCCATCATCGGGCAACCGGATCCAAGAAATTTAAAAACCAACGGTTGACGGCGATCGTACTGTATAGTTCCTTGATGTTTGGGAATGTGTGAAGTGAGCAGCGATGAAAGTTGTGTTTGTTCCATCTCGCTAATGAACCGGACGCCTTTCGGAAATCGATGTTCCGAATTTGCGTCCACAATTTCAGTATCACACAGTTCCCGATATTGTTTCTGCAGTGCGCCGAACCGGAATTTGTCTGTTTCCTTCAACATACCCTGCCGAAGCCGTGACCGCTTGATACCGGGAGTAGATACACCGTCCGACCAGCGCAGCGTTTTTTCCGCAATCCTTTCAAGCAACGATTCAATCTCGGTGTGATGAAATACATACGAATGACCTGCGGTGATGTTTTTCTTCACCTTTCGCCGGGTTTCGTCCTCTACCATGCCTGAAGTTCCTTCGATATACGCCAGGATTGAATCGTACGACGCATGTTCATCAAATCCTTTATCAAAGCCAAGTTCAGCAGCCAGTTCCGGCGAAACAGCTTTCCCTCCGATCACAATCTTTGAATGATCGCGCACTCCTGCGGCATCCATCTGATCGACAAAACGGGCCAGCAATTCTGCTACACCATAGCCAAGCGTGCGACTGACGAGAATAAAATCATAGTTAGTCGTCATCGCTTTTTTTACAATCGCTTCCAACGGCAGATCGGGTGAAAGAAGTTCCGTCCGGTGTCCGTGTTTCTGTAATTCGGCGTTGATTAATTTAATACCAACATCGTGAACAGGATCGAGCGGAACGCAGAGAATATGTTTAGACTGTTGGGATAATTGTTTCATTGACTTTAATTAAAATTGCTTTTATCGAGCAGATGCGGTTCCCAGCAAAGTCGGAGGATAGTATCTGCTCGTTGTGTACCACTGAACACTATTGTTCGGTTTATCGATCCGACTTGCACCACTGGTCGAAGAATCGTTTCGACCTACTTGAGCCACGGATACGTCTGACCAGGTTTAACGATATATTTGCGAAGCCGGACACGCATGCCATATCCATCATACTCTTCGTACATAATGTCGACATCACCGAGATTCATCTCTTTGCCCAATTGCAGCGCAAGATGTTTTCCTTCCATCGCATCACGACAGACAAGATATGTCTCGATGTCCAGCCCGTCCAGAACACTGTTGAATGCTGATTGGTTTTCCATAATTTTTGTAATACTATAGACTCGATTGGAAACTGCAACACACCCCGTGACGGCAAATGATTAATTCAGATTTGTCAATTCACTATATCAACTCATACTTGTCCAAAAATAAATCATACAAGAGAAAAACTTATTCCTACTTTTCTTGACGGGGTTCCGAAGGAATGCCGACATGGTATAAAGATTTGGTCGGCACAAGAAAAGAAGCAAAAAGAACCCCTTGCAAAATGTAACGCGCGCGACGAATCCCGTTCGCACGTGCCCGTAGATGGCAAAAAACACCAACAAAAGTCCCTTCATGATTTCAGACCCCCTCTGTATCTCCCCCTTGGTAGGGGGGAGAAAAAACTCACTCAATCCTCCTAAATTTCGCTCCCTCCCACATCTCATCCAACACTGATAAATCCACTTGTTTCGATAAATTTTTGTCAATATGGGTTTTATTTTGAACAGCTATGATATCAACTATTATTCATACATGCCGGAGTGTTCGCAAACGATCTCAATAAGCATAACGAGACCGCGGACGACCATTTGGGCTCGTTCCGGTACGAGTTGCCCCTGATTATCTGAAGTACCGAGTCCGGGTGAAATGAAAATATTTGCATCGTACGCAATTGTGGGAATGATCCCCATTTGATTTAAACCGTCCTGGAACAGGTTTGATCCGGCATACATATCTTCGATGGAAAAGATCGGAATGCCGAGTTTCCCTTTCTTCCAGCTATCTTCATAGTTGATCTCAACAGCGCAACTGTTGTAACTCTTCGTTATCTTAAAAAACGGTTTGATGCGCGAATCGATTTTCGCAAATTCTGCCGTCACCACATCGTAAAGATCGTCCACCGTTTTGGTGACATTCTTCGGATTATCGCGAAGTAATTTTAATGCCGCAACCATACCGGAGAGTGATTCTTTCCCCGGATCGAACGCAACATAGGCCGCTTTACCGTAAGAACCGGTTGTTCCGTACCGGTTTCCATGCAGACCAAGAGCTCGGCGGATCGGCACCATCGCCTCTTCTTTTCCGATGATTAAACCGCCATGCGGAAAACTCGGAGCTTTATCGATGCTGTAGATCATTACATCGGCACCAACTTTTTTAATGCTCGTACCAACCAGAGGCAATCCCCAAGCATTATCAATGACGTAAGGAACGTTGAACTCTTTCGCAAGCTGCGCGATCCCTTTGGAAAGATTCGGTGTCCCATCCTTATCATGATCTCCGTATCCGTACCCGGGTGTGTCATATCCAAGCGATGAAAAACCAGAAATCATCGTAGCATTTCGTTGTGCCGCAGCACGGAGTGCTTCGATGGATCCTTTTACGTTTACATTTTTCATGAGTGGTACGGGATGATATTTGATTCCATGAATTGGATATTCGGCCCCTTCCAGCGGTACAAACACCGTGTCCAGATTATTCTGCCGTTTACCGTAGAATCCAAGTTCACCGGCAGTACTTCCACGGTCAGCAAGAATGTCTTTATACTTCGGAGGATATGGTCGTCCGTAACCACCATGATGATGAATATGACGTTCCATCGGCATAACATATCGGGCACGATAGTTATCGCCCCGTCCCTGACTTGGCGGTGACATTAACGAATCAAACGATACCCAGAGTCCGGCTTCACAGGTACTGACAGGCGCCGCATCGTAATCATCGCCATACACATCTTTTACGATCTCACGCAACTGATCGACGTAATATGCCAGAGGAACCACTTTCTTCGATTCCACCTGGATCACTTTTTCCAGATCTTCACGAAGCGGAGCCGGACATCCTGATATTGCACCGGTCAAACCGATTGCTCCTTTTAATTCAGCAGGCATATGAAGTGTTTCCGCTGCCTTTTTTGCTTTTGCATAAATCGTCGGTGTTTCAGTTTGAAGTCGTTTATACATTTGAAATTTATATTTGGGTGCTGCCATACTCGTAATCCTTTCTTAGCGTTGACCATTGGTTGAAGTAAATCCTTGAATAATAATTTCGTCTCCGACCGCGCAGCCCAATTGTGCGCCGGAGCTTCGTGTTTCCATAGTAACAATAGTATTTTGATGGTTCGGCATGTGTGTATCGTCGAACCCTGCGATTGTACCGATGGTCCTTCCGTTCCAAATCACCGGATCACCACTCAACAACACTCCCCCATTCTGCAGTTCAACGAATGCCAGATATGCAATCTTCTCTACTTTTTCTCCTGGACCGGCGCTGGTTTCGTCCGTTCCGATCAGTTCAATAATTGTCCCGGCGGGAAATGCCCTGGAAGGAGGTTGAATTAGTTGCAGTCCGCGCTTTTCCAATGTACCGTCCAGAACAACAACAATTCTTCCGATGATGTCTGTTTTGCTGTAGTAGAAATTTTGGGTGACGAGATTTTTTTCGTATGGGTCGGGCATATCAAATTTCCTTTATGCTCAAACGTAGCAATCTTGACAAAGGATTAGACAAATTTGGTGACAAAGGAATCGACATCGCCAAAAAGAAAATCGATAGCGGGAAGTTCGATCATCGTGTAACATCCCGGTTTGTGGCGCATGGCAGCACGGGCGGCGGAAACCATCACCTGTGCGGTCAGGGCAGGATTGTTCACTTTCAGTTGGAATTTCATCGACTGGTTATGCGTGATGCCGGAAACTCCGTTCCGTTCCATCGTTACACCGTGACTCACATCCATCAGATTCTCAACATTATCGACCTGAAACACATATGTACGATCCTTAATGAAGTACGGATCTTTTTTTATCCGTTCTTCAACATCGTGAAACTCTGCTCCCTCGTTCAATTCAACATACACCATCCGGCGATGGACTCCCATGCTTGCCGGTACGGTGATGGAAATTGCATTCTTCACACCAGGAATCGCTTTGACGGCAACGGAATGCCCCATGGACATGCCGGGACCGAAGTTAGTATACGTAATACCCCGAGGCGCCATCGCTTCGAACCAACAGCGGATGATAGAATCGATGCCTGGATCCCATCCTGCGGAAAGGATCGAGACGGTCTTGTTCTCTTTTGCAACGGCATCCATATATTTCCGCATTGCAGGAATTTCCTGATGGATATCGAAACTATCAACAGTGTTGATTCCGAGTTTGTGAACTTTGGTGGCGGTTTCTTTCACGAGGCGTGACGGACAACTGAGGATGGCAACATCGACATTTTCAAGGTCTTGTAATTCGGTGACGATCTTGGTATTCGTAAGCGCAATCGGTTGTTTGTTGGTGAGAAGGCATTTTGCAGAAACAATTTCTGGAACTTCGACAATCCCTATCAAGTTCATGTCCGGTTCGCTGAGGATCGATTCCACTGCGCATTTCCCAACATTGCCGTAACCGATGACGGCAACTTGTATTTTTTCCATACCTACTCCAAATGAGTTCCTACGTTTGGATTCGTGAGTGAGTGCTGCTGAATAAACTCACACAGCGATCGACAAGCGGAAGCATTGTGGTCTTGAATGAGCTGTGCGATACGTTCTTTGTCTCTCTGCTTTAATGCTTCAATCATGTGTCGGTGATCGGCGATGGACGTTTCGATCCTGGACTGAAGGGAGAGGTAGATATAATTATACCGAAGTGTCTGACTGCGAAGATTGCGTATGAATTGTGAGATCCGTTTATTCCCGCCGGCATCGCTCAACAATTGATGAAATTCCGAATTTAAATTCAGCATCGTTCGGTAATCTTTCCGTTCATCATTCATCGCCGCTTCCATTTCATTTGTCAATTCAGAAAGTGACTCGATTGTTTCGTAGCTAATCTTTTCGCAGGCAAGTTTTGCGGCGGCAGTTTCCAGAATACTTTTTGCGCCATAAATTTCTTCCACATCCTCTTTTGTAATGGCGCTAACCACTGCACCTTTGCGGGGAAGGACATTGACGAATCCTTCCGCATCAAGCAGCAATAGTGCTTCACGAAGTGGTGTTCTACTGACTCCGAGCATAGAAACTAGTTCCTGTTCAGTTAAACGAGTACCTGGCAACATTCGACCATCTATTATAGCGTTCCGGATGGAGCTAGCAATCCGGTCGCGTAACGGTGCCAAGTCCGTAAAGTCAACTATGAGTGAATTATTATCAATTTTAGCCATAAATCCTAGTATTGTATATTGTATACAATATACAATAAGTGAAAAATACTCATTGGTCAAGTAAAATTTTTAGCCTTTATTATAGAGGATTTTAAAATTAAAAAATCCCCAAAGATAATGGGGATTTGGACGAATTCAATTCCACTTTAGAAGTTACAAAGCTTTCGGCTCTTCCTTCTTATTTTCATAAATCGATGCCTCTCTGGTGCACCAAGCCAGAAACGTCAATCTAGTTACCTCGGTCTTCGACAACCCATACGGAAATGATGCAGAAAAATTCTGCATGACATGTTCTAAAAATCCGGCAAATGTATTCATACTCTATCCCCTCAAATTCGATCGTGTGTAGCGTAGTGTATTATATAAAGGTAACGAATCCGCCGACCGGAACCTACCGAATACTCTCGACCAAATTATGGATCGCACAGCATACAACAACTTTCACATTCCGTACATTAGTCGGTTGCCCAGTTCTTCCGGCAGTTTTGCTTCATAGATCTTCTCGGCAGCCGCCTGAATATCATATTCCGAACGGACCAATTCATACTCCCACGCAGATGTATCGAAGATCCCGAATGCCAGCATCGGATTTCCGTCACGTGGCTGTCCCACGCTTCCAACATTAACAATAAATTTTTCTTCTCGTATGATTGATTTTGCCCGGCCACCTCTCGAAAAAATACCAGGAACGTGTGTGTGTCCGATAAAACAAATTTGTTCATCGAAGTGTCGAATTGCATAAACAGCATCATCGGAATCTATGATGTAATCCCACGCTTCGGGTGAATTGGGAGAGGAGTGAACAAAAAGAATATTTTCTCTGCGCTCAACCATTGGTAATGATGTTAAGAATACTTTACTTTCTTCTGTAAGATGCTCGGCAGTCCATACAACCGCGTTTCGTGCAATGGCATTAAAGTCGTGAGCTTGCGATGTATCCAATGCTGCAGCGTCATGATTTCCGAGAACGGTCAGTGAACACCGTGAACGGACAAGGTCGACACATTCGTTTGGATTCGCTCCGTACCCGACAACGTCACCGAGACAGATGATCTCATCGACTTTCTTTTCATCGATAATTGACAATGCTTTTTGCAATGCCTCAAGATTTGAGTGTATATCAGATATTATGGCGTATTTCATATTCAATAGTATTGTTGATTGATAATACTTATCAAATGAGCTCGATACACAACACCCATTCCCCCTTCAGCAAGCTTCTCTAAAATCTTATAGTGGGAAATTGTTTGTCCGATCATAATTTCAACCTTACATATTATTTATCAGCAGCCGTCAAATCTTTAACTTCTTCGGTCCAATTGAGAACAACGGAAATATTTTTATACGTGATTCCTTTTGCTGGCTGCGTTGTAATAAAATATCTTCCGTCCGATGATATATCGTAGCTGATTCCGCTGTCCACATTTTGTGAAGGAAAGTTTTTTACCAAAACGATTGGCACTCCTGCAGAGAATGTCGCATCGGTAGAGACCGGTACTGCCATCATTTGCGAACTCTTTCTGTAATACAAAAACTTCCCATCAGGAGACCATCGGGGTTCTTCGGACACATCGGAGGTGACCTGCCACTTTCCATCCTTATTTGGAAATGAACGGACAAATATCTGATATGAACCTGTTTCGTCTGTAAGATACGCAACCCATTTACCGTTGGGAGAGATCGTTGATTCGTATTCATCTCTGTTCGATTCGAGGAATTTCCACGGAGTTTTATCACCGGTTAACGGAATGACAAGAAGATCGGATTGTGAATTTTTCGTCAGAAAATCTACCAGCAGGAATTTGCCGTCACGCGACCAGTGGTTCAAATAGACTCTAATATCTTTTCCATCGAATATTTCCCGCTCCTCGCCGCTGCCGTCAGATGGTTTTATATACACTCCTGATTTTCCATCTTTCGTCCTTTTAAAATATGCGATCGTTTTACCATCCGGCGACCATTGCGGCGTACGGTTCAAACCTCCGAATGTCAGCTTACTTAATGTTTTGCTGAAGATGTCGAATACCCAGATATCAAAATCTTCCCCATTACGAATAACAACAGCAATTTTTTTATTATCGGGTGAAAGCTTGGGTTCAACATACGGATGATTGCCGGAATCAATAACAGTTGTCTCTCCTTTGATACTGATCTTGACAATTTTACGGCTTTCTCCTTCAACAGCTCCGGGCAGATATATCAGCGTGCCGTTATCGGAGACGACATAATTTGTAATGCCGGTTGTAATTTCACTGTACACCCCTTGAACAACCGGAACCGGCTGACCTGTAACTTCAAGCTTGTCGGCATCGAACGGAACGATATACAAAACACCAGAGCGGGAAAAAAGAAGATGTCCAGTAGAAATATATTTTGCATTGCTTGCTCCGCGGAAAACAGTTTTTCGTTCTCCTGTTTCAATATTAACAACATCAATAGTTGCATTCTCATAATAATCAGGACTTGAAATAATACCGACGGTAAACAACACATGCTTTCCATCCGGCATGCATGAAGGCCAGCGATGAGTCCGTTCGTTTTTCGTCGTATCAATTGTAGTAAGACTTTTAACCGGTCCCCCATTTTCAGAGACCATCTTTAATTCAGAAACTGCTAACGGAGAAAAAATAATAAGACCATTTTTACTGAATGTTCCCCCTCTATTATCTGGTGATTCTGCCAGAGTGATCGGAGTCCCCCCGGTTAGTGAGATCTTTTCCAATTTGCCGTTTCTAAAAAAAACAAGCCATTTGTCATCAGTTGAGAAGAAAGGCGAGGAAGCATTTTCTATTCCTTCAATAACAGAAGGTTCCATCGAATTCATTTTACGAAGATAAAATTTATTGTTAGCTTTAAAAACAATCATAGTCCCGTTATGAGAAATGGTAAGAGCGGGATACGAATTTATATCAAGTACTTTGTCTTCACCAATATCCAATGAAAATTTTGTTATGATCCGTTCGGAAGATGGTTCCCGCAATACCAGCCACACTGCTCCCAATGCACCTACCAACAATACTATTATGACCCACGAAAGAACGGACGAGCCAAAGAACTTCGACAGATCGATTCTGCGGTTCATCACTTCGATCACGAACGAACCGGAAGAAGGTTTCTCATTCTTCTGCACGGCGGGTGAATGACTCGCAGAGCGCAGAACAGAATACGCTCTGCTTTGTGTATGTCCAGTCGATTTTTTTATCTTCCGAAGATCTTTCGCTAATTCCTTCGCTGACTGACATCGATCATCTTTTTCTTTTTGAAGGCATTCAAGAATAATATGGTCAAGTTCCGGATCGGTTCCTTCTTTTATTGCAGAGATCGGAGCAGGATCAACATTCACGATCTCATACATAATGGCGGTTTCGTGCATTCCCTTAAATGGAGATTCTCCGGCAAGCATTTCATAGAGAACTACTCCAAGTGAGAAAATGTCAGTGCGATGGTCAACATCTAGTCCCTGTACTTGCTCCGGCGACATATATCCCATTGTTCCCATTGTTGTGCCGGCTTTCGTCAGCCGCGAAACATTTCCGGAAGTGTACAACTTGGCCAGACCGAAATCCATGATCTGCACGATGCCGTCTTTACGGATCATAATATTGTCCGGTTTGATATCTCTATGGACAATCCCTTTTTCATGTGCAGCCGCTAATCCTTCTGCAACTTGGATTCCAATTTCAAGGATCTGCTTTTGTCCGAGATTCTCTTTCTTCTCCTTCAAAGATTTTCCGTCGACAAACTCCATCACGATGAACAGTTGACCTTCATGCTCTGAAATATCATGAATTGTGCAGACATTCGGATGATTCAAAGCAGATGCAGATTTTGCTTCCTGAATAAAACGAGCTTTATCCTGCTCTGATGCGGCAAGATGTGTCGGAAGAAATTTCAATGCAACAAAGCGGTCGAGTTTTGTGTCTTGGGCTTTATACACAACGCCCATTCCCCCTTCGCCGAGTTTTTCAATTATTTTATATTGCGAGATCGTCTGTCCGATCATTCGATCACCCCGCAACTAATTTTTGAAATCGTTTATTGGTACGAAGAGAATTCCACCACGGCTCAATCTTCAGTAATGCCACCGATATTTCACAAGGAATCGATAACAATCGCTCAAGTATATCCATCGCTTTGTCGGGTTCACCAACCATAACATAAATCTTTGCAAGATCATGAAGGCGGTATGAGCCGCGCCACGCTTCCTTTTCAACCGGTAGAAGCTCGACACCACGCTCTCCTGCAGATAATGCCTCTTTCTTGCGGCCCAATCCTGCGTATGCCAGACCCAGAGCACTATAGAGACGTTCATCGGAAGGATGAGCTTTTTGTTTTAATTGAATGAATGTTATTGCACTGTCATAATATTTCTTCGCCACCAACTCATTTCCGCGTATGCTTTCAAGTTGTGCACGAAGAAGATTTGAAGGAGCATAACTAAATTGATCATTCAACAATTCCTTCGTGTTCGCATGGTCGATTGCATTCTGGGCTGCTTGGAAATTTCGATCCATTAGTTCAAGGAAATAGGTAGCATATTCAATCATAAATTCCAGTTCATTTATCTTTCCAACTCTTCGAGCCTCTTCAATAATGCGTCGTGAACCTTCGATATCTCCCTTCCACACCAAAAGATTTCTCACCTTATCCCAATATGTACCGTCATTATCAGGTGCTAGTTCGAGTGCTTTATCTAAATTACGATTTGCTTCTTCATATTCTTTCGCCAATGTTTGAGTTTCACCAAGTTGACGGATAAGGTCGGCTGCTCGTGGATTGCTTTCGATCGATTTTTCAAATGCTTCAATTGATCCGCGCACATTTCCCTGACGGCGCATAACCGCTGCAATACCATAATACACAGTTGAATTACTTGGTCTATATGAAAGAGCAAGAGAGAACTCTCCCAACGCTTTAAAATAATCAAGTTTGGTATGATAATAATACCATCCCATTGCCTCGTGGGACTCGGAAAGCTGTGGGGCAAGTTCTGTTGCTTTTTCACCGGCGAGGCGAGATAGTTCAATTCGACGCTCAGACCGATCATAAAAAAACCAATATATACTGGCATGGATCTTTGCAAGTTTTGCATACGCTGCTGCAAATTTTGGATCAAGACGAATCGCTCGATCTAATAATTGAATTGCAATTTCTTGATCGGATTTAGAAACACTTCTGTCAGAATACTCAATGGCTTTAAGGTAATAGTCGTATGCCTCAGCATTTTCAGTCAGTGAAGTTTCGAGTGATTTCTGTTCTGTCGTTGCCAATGCAACATCCATTGCGCTTGCAACTCTGCTGGCAATATCGGATTGTAATTTGAATGCGCTGGACAAAACGGATTCCATTGATTCCGACCATGCCTGTGTTTCATCTTCAACTTTAATCAACGTTGGATTTACACGAACATGAGTTTGTCCGTCAACGGTTTCCCAACGGACGGTCCCCTGTAAAATATAATTCACACCGAGTTCATCGCCAATCTGCTTCAGCGTCTTCGCTGTTTTTTTGTATTGAACGGCACTTGAACGTGCAATCACTTTCAGTCCCGAAAGTCCTGATAATCTGCTTGTCACTTCATCGGTCATTCCGTCTACGAAATAATCCTTGTCATTCGGTCCGAGGTTTTCGAACGGAAGTACAACAATCACTTTCTTTTCATCGTGTGCAAAAAGAGAATGAATCGAGTTTTGAAAGAAAAATCCCACGAGCAACACTGCAATTCCTACAGCGCTGAACATGAGTGTCCGTTTTGACAACCTCATTTGCTGTTCCGGCTGACCAGGCTGCGCCTTTTTCGGTATATCTGGAGTCTGAAATTCTTTCGTCCGTACAACACGAGTCGATTCTTTCTTCAAGCGGCGAAGATCAACAATGATCTCGGACATGGATTGGTAACGGTCTTCCGGAT
The DNA here is from genome assembly GCA_023229405.1 of Bacteroidota bacterium. GTDB lineage: Bacteria > Bacteroidota > Ignavibacteria > UBA10030 > UBA8401 > UBA8401. The sequence goes on along the minus strand of JALNZH010000083.1, from coordinate 42 downwards.
CTTTCTCCAGCGACTTTTTGAGAATATGGAGAAGTTCATTAG
>JALNZH010000082.1 GCA_023229405.1 Bacteroidota bacterium | reverse complement strand
CGCTAATGAGTAGTGGTGCGAGAACAACAAATACGGTAACACTCTCTTCCGGAACCATCGGGATAGCGAATTCATTTGTACCGGCAGCAGTTTTCACTTCCGGTGATTACAATATTACTTCTAATACGATAAATTTTAACGGAGCAGGAGCTCAAACAATTCCCAGCTTCCGGTATAATCATTTGGCCACTGCAACCGGCGGCACCAAATCGGCAAATGGTACGTTGAGAGTTGCCGGAGATCTTACGATTGGCAGCGGATCGACGTTGAACGCTGGGTCAACCACGGATACAATCTATGGCAACTGGACAACAGTTGGAGTGTTTACACCTTCCACATCAACAATTGTATTTGCCGGATCAAATGCAGCTTCAATAACAGGTGTTACATCGTTTGCAACGCTCACAATGAATAAAGTAGACAGCGCTACCGCTGTTTCCCTTGTAGATGATATTTCTGCGGATAATTTAGTGATGACGAAAGGAACGCTGCAAACAGGAGCAAAGTCAATCACCATCACAAATACCAGAACAGGAAATGGAATTGTTATTGGTACTGTGACACGCACACATTCATTTGCATTATCTACTGCGTATGCTTTTGAGGGACCAAATAGTACAATTGCTTTTACAGCGGGAACAACACCTTCTTCCGTAACGATGACAGTGTCGCAGACTGCTCCGTCCAGTCCTACATTCGTTGCTGTAAACCGTGCCGTAAATATAGCCGTGACCGGCGGAAGTGGATTAACGTCAACGGTGCGTTTGCACTATGAAAACAGCGAAGCGAACAACCTGAACGAAACCATTATGAAATTATGGCAATATTCTGGTTCCTGGCTAAATAGAAATTCTTCCTTATATGACAGTGTAGAGAATTATATTGAAATGTCCGGTTTGACATCTACTATCGCAGGGAATTGGGGTATCGGATCCAGCGCATCAACGAAAACTGTATCAGACATTAATGGAGGTACGGCGACTGCTGGGGATTCAATACTCTATACAATTTCAATTACAAATCCATATAATGTCACAAAAAACAGTATTTTAGTGACAGATCCATTGGATAACAATCTTATTCTAAAGTCAGGGTCCATCAGTAACATCGGCGGTATCGCCGGACAAACGAATAATGGTAACGGCAGTTTGGTGGGTGGCACAATTACATGGCCGGGATTTTCACTTGCCAGTGGTGCTTCAACATCCCGAACGTTTAAGGCAAATACAGATTCACTGATGAACGTCTCGGAAGCGATCGATAATACTGCTGCGATTGATTTTGGCGGCAGTAATATTGAAAATGTTTTTGTTTCGTTAACAATAACGAATGTTGCGAACATTATCATTGATACAAACATTGTTAGCCATCAAGCCCCGGTACCGGGTGATACGCTTATTTATACTTTAAAATATCGGAACATCGGAACATCGAATGCAACATCGGTAACAACAACCTATACAATACCCGGGAACACCACATTCGTCATTAACGGATATGGCGCACTTTCTGGAACAGAAGTGAATGGCGTAGCAAAAACAAACGTCTTGGATCTTGATGAAGTAACCGTCAGCGGATCAACCATCACTATTGAGATACCGATGTTGTCGCCTGGTGCATATAATCTTGTGAAATTCAAAACCATAGTTAACTAATTAAGGAGCTCACACATGAAAACTATCGTCATCACTACAGTACTCATTTGTTCGTTTGCTTTCGGACAAGGAACGCAAATGGATCTGTATGAATATCAATTGCAGGCAAATACGAACCTGAAAATTAAAAACGGCAGAATCAGTTTTATTGCTGTAAAACCTGCAAAGGATGCAAAAGACGAGATGATCTTTGGATATTGGCTTTCAAATAATACCAATGCCAATGCGGTATGTTTGGAAGTGAAAGACGGTCAGAAATCAATTGCCGCAGTTACAGCAAAAGATTTTTCTGCAAAGGCGAAAATTCAACGAACGGGGAATAAATCAACAGCAACCTATACAACTGGTAGCGGTGCTGCTGCCGTAACGATTATTGTGGAAGCTGATGTGGTGTACGATCAAACAATGCCGCTGGGAAAGGCTGTTCAAGTTGACGTTAAAGTAAAAACATCAGCCAATAAAAATCTTTCTACGGTCATGTCGTTGTATGCAGACGGATTTGTAAATAAAATTGGATCGAATGGACTTACCACCAGCAGAATGGAAAAAGGGAAACCGGTATTTCCTTTAGTCTTGCTAATCGGAACGACTGGAACGTCGGTATCGACTGACAATGCAGAACAAAAGAGTGCTGGAAAAATTATTAAACTGATGTCGAGTTCTGTAACGTCGACCGGTGATGCTGTTACAATGCTTTCATTCCGTACTCATGCAACAACAGTAAAAAATTATGAAAAGTCTGCAGCGCAAGCGGTTAATGTGGAAAATGTGATTACCGTAAAGAAAGAAAAAACGGAATTATCACTGCAAAATTCTGCAAGTAAATCGTCTCCGTTTCCGGGGGACACGTTGACGTATACGATAGCGTATCATAATATCGGTACATCACCGGCGCAAGACATTGTTGTTTCAAATGTCATTCCGGTGAATACGTTTTATGTAGATAAGTCGGCCGAAGGAGATGGTGCGGAAGTAACGCTCGACCGTAGAAAAGTGAATCCTCCGCAGGTCGGCGAAGTGACATCGGTCAGCTGGAAAATTACAAAAAAAGTGATGCCGGGCGAAGAAGGATCGGTTTCATTTAAAGCGGTGGTGCGTTAATTGTTTGAACAAAATGTTTTGTTAGAAGGGGAATTGTTATGAAAAAAATACTCTCATCAACCGTAACCGTTGTGGCAGTGATGGTAGCACTATTTCTGCCGCAGACGATGTCCGCTGTGGGTACTCCGGCAGGAACCATTATAGAATCTCGCTCGAAAGTGGTATTTACCTCCGCCAGCGGCGCTGTATCGGACACCGTGTACTCGAATGTTGTCCGTTTTACCGTTGCACAAAAAGCCGCAGTGAATATTACACCGACATCGAATGCACAAACAACTTCGAGGGATAGCGTTCTTGTTGATTATGCATTGACTGTGACAAATTCGGGAAATAATGCTGATCAATACTTACTAAGTGCCGTTTCGTCGAAAGGATGGACGACATCATTTTATTTTGATGCCAATGGTGATCAATCGTTACAAGCGGAAGAAATCAGCGCAGGTGCTATCACGCAGACGGCATCTATTGACGCGGATGCTACATATAAAGTATTTCTTCGTGTATTTGTGCCGAAAGATCCTTCGTTGAACGGAGAAACGGATACAACAACGGTAACAGCCGCCTCAGTATTTGATAATACGAAAACAAATACCGCACAGACACGCACGACAGTTCAAACTGCATATTTCCCGAATATTGTTTCCGGATGGTCGGTGACTCCGACCAATCCTTCTCCGGGTTCCAATGTTGTGTATTCAATCACCATGACGAATAGCGGAAGTGTCGCGGCGAACGAAGTATCTTTTTCCGACCTCATCAATGCGTCTCAATTCACTTTTGTTACGGCAAATACATCCACAGGCATTGTAAATACATCCGGAAATCCTGTTACATGGAACATCGGAACGATCACTCCCGGAGGATCGGTAACGATTTCCATTACATTGCAAGTCAATTCCGGTTTAGCAAATGGGGTTACACTGAATAACACGCTTGTTGTGACCTATTCCGTAGGTGGAAGTACCTTTACTGTAACATCGAATAATCCTTCTGCTGCCATAGGAATTATTCGAGGAGTTGAAATTTATCCGTTAGAACTCAGTGCTGCGAAAGAACCGGAAGATACGTTGGCATATTCCTTCACCATAAAAAATAATGGCAACGCGAATGATGTGCTTGAACTAGCGTTCACTTCCTCGAATGGTTTTTCTTCCTGGGCGTTCTTTAAGGATCTCAATCAAAATTCCTTATTAGATGCAGGCGATACCCAATTATCGAATACCAACGGTTTCGGCGGAGTTGATGTCGATACCGTTAACGCATATGATAGTGTGAAAGTGCTGGCACGGTTGATAGTTCCGAATGTTAGCGTCGATCAAACTCAGGAAATCACGACAATCACTGTCTCTTCGTCATTTGATGAAACAAAAATGCAAAGTGCGAAATGTACTACCTCGGTGAATATCGCCGACCTTGTGCTAATTCGTTCTGTTACTCCGGAAGGTAGTCAAAAACCGGAAACAGAAATGACATTTACGGTGACATATCAAAATAGTGGACACGGGAAAGCGTATAATGCTGTAATTACTGAAACCGAACCCGACAGCATGACTTATGTTCCCAATTCGGTTACAATTAATGGAGTAGAAAAAACAGATGGTATCGATGACGATGAAGTGATGGTGACAACTGTTTCAGGTAGAAAGTCCATTTTCATCAATCTGGGAATTCTGAACGCACAATCAACCGTAGGTACCATCACGTACAAGGCCAGAATCAATTAGCTCAACCATAACTTACGTGAACATGAAGAATAAAAAAAATATTCTATTGTATGTGGCAATCGCACTGTCTGTTGTATTAATGGATTTGTTTGCGGCCGGAACACCAGCAGGCACGATTATCCAGTCGCGGTCACGGGTCACATTCACGTCACGCAGTTCTGCAATGATCGATACAGTCTATTCTGCATTTGTGAGCATTATTGTCGCACAGAAAGCTGCGATAAATATCACTCCTGTTTCAAACACAATGCTAACGCAAAGCGACAGTACAAGCGCGGATTACCCTGTTACAGTAACAAATTCTGGAAATGGGAGCGACGGTATTCGATTCTCAACACTATCAACAAAAGCTTGGTCCTCACAGATATACAGGGATGCAAATAGTGACGGTGTTTTGCAAAGCGATGAAATATCGGCAGGAACAATAGCGCAGACACCCAACATTGGTTCTGATGGTAGTGTTGCAATTGTTGTTCGCGTAATCATTCCGCGCGATGAATCGTTGAATGGACAAACCGATACGACCACGCTTATTGTGAAATCCGTATTTGATTCAACTACTGTGAATACGGGAAAATATAGTACGACCGTTCGTACTACAGGAATGGATATGTTACATCCTGGATTGTCTGTGAATAATCAGTCCCCAATAGCCGGACAAGAAATTGTTTATTCCATGACAATTACGAATGCAGGTTCTGTGCAAGCAAAAAATATTTCTATTCTCAACGCCATACCATCAGGATGCGCTGTTGTATCCGGATCAACCTCTATTGGAACATTTAATGGAAGCGCCAATCCTATAATATGGACTATTGGCACACTATCACCGTCACAATCGGTAACGATCACGGCAACAATGCGCATTAGTGCAAGTGTTCTCTCTGGTACAGTTATTTCCAATGTTGTTGAAATCCATTATTCTGCCGGTGCAAATTCTTATCTGGTGAATTCCAATACGGTACCGGTAACAGTAAGCGGTGTGCTGGAATTTGGTGTCGAGATTATTCCAGCAATCAATGCGCAAACGAAGGATGCCGCTGATAGTATTTGGTATCGCTATACCATTCGAAATATTGGATCGTTTAAAGACATTTTTGAACTTGCAACAACATCAACACAACATCTAGAATGGATGTTGTATCGCGATAATAATAATAACGGTTTGTGGGATAGATCGGACGTTGCGCTGATCAATTCCAATGACTCTGGGGGAGTTGATAGTGACTCGCTGGCTGTCGGAGACAGTATAAGAATATTTGCTTCGACATCAATCCCGGTTTTTGAGACAGATTTGGAACAAGATACTTTAAAAGTGATTGCTGTTTCGGCAGGGGACCATTCTAAATACGATGAAGGGTCTGCTGTTACCACAGTTCGATCACCGGTTATTCTTCTTGAAAAATCCATGCTGCCTGCTGGGGATCAACCTGCCGGATCAATTCTTACCTATATGATCAAATACTCGAATTTGGGTAGTGTCGCTGTATCGAGTTTTTCCATTGCAGATATCGTTCCGAAACAAACAACGTATGTTCGAAACAGCATCACGGTGAATGGTATAGCAGCCGCCGATGATGGTGGAGTCGTAACGATTGCATCTGACGATAATAATAATACGGTGATTACTGTTTCGATCGGCACACTTGCAGCAACTACAAACGGATCAGTTGAATTCAAAGTAAAAATTAAATGATCCATTTTTTTATGCCCGGTAACGGTAAGTACATATCATTCAAGAAAATTGTCTCACAGCTGAGTCTATTGTGCCTGGCAGCGTTTGCATTACTCTTCCCGCAAACTGCTCCCAATACGATAATCTCCAATCAGGCGAAAGCATCGTATCAGTACAAAGCGCAGCCTGCTGATACAACACGCTCCAATTTCGTATTGTTTACCGTGCTCGATGCACCGAATTTTGAAATGGCAATTAGCAATGTGGATACTCTCACGTTCGGCAAAGATACCGTGACAGTCCGTATAGTGTATACGAATGTCGGAAATAAGTTGGCGGACAGCGTCATGATTGAAGGCCTTCTTCCACCAGCAGGGTTAAGATTCGTTCCAGGATCGACCGGCGGGACGATCTCCGGTAATTCTGTCACATGGAGAGTGTTGAATGTCCCTTCAGGCCGTTCAGATTCTGTAAAGGTTAATGTTGTGGTGGATAGTGGTCTTGTGATGAATTCGGAATTACAGCTGCAAGCGAATCTCAGTTGGCAGTCGTCGACAATTTCTGCTTCGAAATCTTTTGTCATTGCAACGTTCCCAAGATTGTCACTGAATATCATCCCGGATCGAACTGTTGTAGGATCCGGCCGATCTCTTACGTACCGGTTGGTCATCAGCAATACGGGCAATACACCGTCGGTAAACACCATTGTGTATGATACTCTGTCAGCATTTGGCGCGTTATCCGGCTCCAGTGTCGCGTATGATAGTATTTCTGCCAATAAACGATTAATTAAGTGGAATATCGGCTCAGTTCCGGCGTTTTCATTTAAGGATTTTCTTCTCACCGTAGGAACATCTCCAAATATTGGGCATCAGTCAATTCGCAATGCCGCGATGACATATTCCGATAATGTGCCGTCCATTGAAAAATCTGTTGTGACAATTCCCGTAGTTCCAATTCTACCCAAAGTAATCAGTATTGTACCGGAGCCTGAGTATATTTTTGGTCAAGTGAATCGGGACAGCTCACGCATTTCCGTGATCGTTAAGGATTCTTCCAACGAAGCGCTGCCAGATGGCACTCCGGTGCAATTTATATCGTCGCTTGGAAATTTTACCACAGGTGCAAATGTGGTTACCACTACGATAAAACACGGCAATGCTCTTGCAACATTGCGCTCCGTGAACGTGACTAACGATATTGCCTCGTCAAAAATAACTGTGCGTGCCGGTGAATCATCTATCGGGACAATAGAGGATACAACATCAGTTCATTTTTACCCCGGTGCAGTAACAGGGGTAGTTGTTAATGGTGTCAACAGAATTCCGTTTCAGGGAGCAATTGCTAGAGTATTCAATTCCCAACATTCGGTTGTCGGTGCGGACACAACGGGGTGGGATGGTAAATTCTTTATTGCGTTGAACAAGGATATTGCAAAGTATACGTTGGAGATTCTCGTCATCGATAAGTTTGGGGATTCGATAAAAACTGTTTCCGATATCGATCCAACACGATTTCCGTTGCCACCAATTGTCATTCCCAATATTATCTCCGGAAGAATAGAATACAGGGTAACAGGTCAACCTGTTCCTGCACAAAATGTCACTGTGATTTTGGATTCTCTCGGTTCCTCCCCAGCGGCTCGTTCCGGCCGGACGATAAGCTATAAAACATTGACCAAACAGACATCAGTAATACGAGTTCGTGAAAGTATTACCGACGCAAATGGAAAATTTAAATTTGAAAACCTGACGCCTGCGCGCTATGTCATTTCGTTAGATAGTACGGAATACCCGAACTTTAACGGATTTACATTCCTGACCGATACCGCTTCAGGAACATTCACGATTAATTTAAGCTTGCAGATCGTCTTGGATTCTACCATCACGGTAACAGCATCAACTGCTCCTGCCGCAAACGCCGGTGATACAGTTGAAGTGAAAGTTGGGATTGTAAACTCTGGAACGGCAGTACATAAATCGGTTTTTCTCATAGACACACTCTCACCGTTTGCCGCATTTGTTTACGCATCGACGGGTAATTTTACAACGGTGAACTATGACACATCAAATCGTACCGTTCGATGGCAGCGCGATACTCTCGGTACGTTACAGTCCGATTCTGTGACCCTGCGATATGTGATTTCCCGGAACATTCCGGATAAGACGAGGATACGCAATCATTTCTGGTTCACTTCGAACATAAAAAGTGTCGATGTAGATACTTCGACAATTATTCGATCTAACGGAGTAGTCGAATTTGCAAACAAATTTATTGTTCCGCAGGATACCATTGTCGCAGGCGACAGTATTGTTCATATGTTTCAGTATAAAAACATCGGGACGGATAGTGTACGAAACATTCGTATCGTCGACACGCTGTTTTCCGCCGGGACAGTTGGAATATCGATGGTGAAGACAGCTGCACATGATTCCATGCAAATAGTCGATAGCATTTCGATGATTTATATCGGTTCTATTGCCCCTGGTAAGGAAGACTCGGTTTCGTTGAAATTGACAACTGATTTTGCATTGCGGAACGGTTCAACTATTGCCTCGCATGCATATCTTATGATAGGAGATTCTATCATTGTCAAACGAGATACGACATTTATCGTTGAAGAAAATCCTTCGTTGCCTTCGTTCATCACCGTTGTAAAAACAGCAAACAAGAAAGTTGCTGAAATTGGCGACATTGTTACCTACCAAATCCAGATTACGAATGCAAGTCCACAGCCACTGATGAATATTGGAGTGCATGATTTACTTCCGTACGCGTTCCAGTATATTAAAAAATCAGCCCGATATAGTAAACAACCGATTGAACCATTGATCAATCCCGTGATGAACCAATTGGATTGGACTATACCGGATACACTCGCTGCTGCAGCGAGTGTCACACTTGTCTATCAGTTGGCGATAGGATCCGATGCACTTGAAAGCGAAGGAATGAACACAGCGTACGCAAGTGCGTTGACCAGTACGGGAACTCCGTTGCGGTCGTCTCCATCGCAATGGCAGGTCACCGTACGACCTGGCGTATTTACAGAAAAAGGATTGATTGTTGGGAAAATATTTTATGATGACAATAGAAATACATTCCAGGATGTAGGAGAGAATGGCGAAAAGGGAATTGAGTTGTGGATGGAAGATGGTACGAAGATCATTACCGGAACTGATGGAAAATATTCTTTACCAGAAGTAAAACCCGGTCAACATGTCATACGCGTGAACGAAGGAACACTGCCAAAACAAACGTCGTTACTTCTTGGCAACAACGCGTTTGCAAAAGACCCGGTGTCGCGATTTGTGCGTGTAACCGAAGGCGGGATTGCCAAAGCCAATTTTTATTTGAAACGATCTATCTCCGATTCAATAGTGCAGTTGTTGTCAAAAGTGAACAAACTCGTCGCAGTACGTCAGGCAAAACCAAAATATCTGTATGAAGATACATTAAGAGCTATCCGGTTAGATACGGTAACAATGTATGTATCATTCAATTACTCCGGTAACGCACCGCTTCATTCGATTGTGATTAACGACAGAATAGATGACCGTATGACGATAGTGCCGAACAGCGCTACATACAACGGACGAAGAATCAATCCGATGATCGACGCCAATTTTATCCAATGGAAATTGGGAGCGGCAACATCATCGCTACAGGGCATTGTCAGATATACTGTCGCAGTAAATCGCTTGCCAGTTGCCAAATCGAAACTAACTTCCGTCTCATCTCTGTATCTGATGTCGGCAGATTCCATCGTCATGGAAAGCGGGAAAATTGTTGCGGAGAATATTGTTATCGATACTATGAAAAATAGAATAGAAACATCTGAAGTTATGACGACGATTGCTGATCCCAGGGTAAACACCAGACTGTCAGACTCAATTCAAATTTCGACCGGAGATGATGTATTCTTTAAAACATCCATTTTTATCGACCCGAAAAAAAATGTCAAGGAAGCTGTTTTCATTGATACGATTCCATCATTGTTTATTATTAACGAACGAACCTACTCCGTCAACGGCATCCCGGTACCGTCGCGAAATCTATCGGTACGAGTTCGATCTCTGGCAATTTCATCCTCACGAAACCGTGTCGAGAATTCAGATTTGGAATTCCTCCGCATCTCTTCATTGGAAATGACAGAACTGTTACGAGCTGGAAAGAATGAAATAACGTACTCTGCCCGCTATTTAGCGACAAAAAAGGATACATTTTTTTCGAAACATGCATACGCTCTTATTGTTGATGAACATAACGATTCAAGCATTCTCCATTCAAAAGATGCTAAAATATACATCCGATCAGCGTTTAACACGGTTTCCCTGTCCCTCGAAACAACGTATGTTGATATACCGCGCACATCAATAAAAGTGTCGGAAAAAGTTGCCGATGCAATAAAATTGGTAGAATCATTGGGTCATGGTTCCGCTAAAGCTGTGGTGATGGATGGAATCACTTTTGAATTGTCGAAAGCCACATTAACAAGCGAATCAAAAGTTGTATTGGATAAAATTGCGCAAATTCTTCTGGAAAACGTCGCAATAAAAATTCAAATTAACGGCTATACCGATAATACAGGAAATACAGCAGCAAACCGTACAATGTCACTCAATAGGGCAAAAGAAGTTGCACAGTATTTGATGAGTAAGGGGATTGATTCAAAGCGTCTTCGTCCACAGGGATTTGGACCCGCGAAACCCATTGCATCGAATAAGACGGAAGAAGGACGGTCTAAGAACAGAAGAGTGGAATTTGCACCGCTGAAATAACCTGCAAACAAGCGAAGTTTTCCTTTATATGACCTGTGCTAAATCATAGGAATTCTGTGCGCGAAGACACGCCTGCGCTTGACTATTCATTCCACTGTTTCTATTTTCTTCTTGCATAAGGGGGGGGAAGTAGCGCTTGTGAAGTTGGGTGCCTTTTACCATGCTTTACAATAATTTAGGTATTGAATGAAGCTCAGCGCTTCTTTTCGCTATGCTTTTATTTTCTCTGTAATTCTGACATCCTCAGTATTCGCCACCACGTACTATTCCCAAAACAGCTTAAATCCTTCAAATACGAATAATTGGAATACAATTCCCGCTGGTGGTGGAGCAGTCCCTCCAAATTTCACTTCAGGTGATATTTTTATTATTCAAAACACCCATGCAATGCAATTCAGCAGCGGAACGTGGACAATTTCCGGTGTTTTTTCAAAACTTATTATTAATTCAGGCGGATCACTGGATTTAACTCATATCGCATCAATTGTTGAAGTAGATCAACTTCAAATAGATTCCGGCGGTGCGTTAACCATATCGACTGCAACGGGACTGTTAAAAGTGTTTAATGGAAATGGGAGTGGCGCCGACTTTGTTGTTAATGGGAATATTTTCAATCAAGGTGACATCAATTTCTACGTTGGAGGAACCGGTGAAGTCGGAACTACTGGACACTATCGACACACTGCAGACGGTGACACGATCCCTTCTTTTACTTGGACAGGCAATGCAATTTGTTCAGTAACAGGAATGATCAATTCCACGACCATATTTGGTCTCAATCAGACTTTCAGAGAATTCCGATGGAATTGCACCGGACAGACCTCCAATGTTCAATTCAATTCACAATTAATCTCCGTTAATAAATTATTCTGGGTAAGTGCAACGGGAACAGCCGGCATTGTTCTGTTTAATTCAACGACAGATTTTTATGCGAGTTATTTTGACTTAACTGGCGGTACAATAGATTTTACTACGACACCTGGAATCTCTCCGACAATATCTATCAACTCTACAGGTACATCCTTCGGACAATTAGCCGGCACAACAATTAAAACATCCGGCGCCGGAAGCACTGGAATGTTCCGTATTGGTGCCACTGTCAATAACATTTCACAAGAGGGAACGATCGGTCCCGGTCCGGTTGGATTCCATATACTTCCCGGCGCAATTGTTGATCCCTCAAATTCGGATGTGGATGTTACAGGCGATTTCATTATCGATTCGGCTGCACATTTTGGATATACCAACAATTCACATTTTAGGGTTGTCGGTTCCGGTAATTTTGAATTACGGAAGAATGGGTCATTCTACATTTGGGACAATAATGGTTTAACAACAACCCCCACTCTTTCGGGGGAAGTATTGGTTACGGGCACCAGAGTATTTAGTAGTGACGCAAACTATTATTTTTGGGGTACCGGAGCACAAGTTACAGGAAATGCCACACCAGCGACGATTAATGGCAATGTTGAACTATGGCCTGTCACATCAGTAACACTGACGCAAAACATGATCATCAATGGAGTATTAACGATCATTGATGTTCCATTGTACATTGGAACTACTACACTCGAACTCAACGGATTCGTTGTTGATTCGCTTAATTTGTTAACCTCGAAAGGTTCAATAATTTCATCTGCCGGC
>JALNZH010000081.1 GCA_023229405.1 Bacteroidota bacterium | reverse complement strand
ATTAACAATTGGCTTCGCCTGTTAGAGCTTTGAAATAATTTGCGGTGGCGAAGCCACACATCGGGCGGAAAGCCATCGCCTATGGCGATGGATAGTCCGATGTGAGCAAATTATTTACTTGGGACAGCGATAATCTGTGTTCTCAAAATGCTGATTTTTTTCAATGCGTTAATTCATGCGTTTGTACCAGAATGTAGTATTAAAGCAAAAAATTCTTCAGTATATTAGACTGTTCAGGATGTTAGTCTAAAAGTAAGAATTTGGCTTCGTATTTCTTAAATCCGCCAAAAAAGTCCTAATTCCTTGTCCAATTTTGCCAAATTTTAGACTTTTTCTGGCATCTAAATTGAATAATTATTGATGAAATATTCAATACCCATACATAACACGTTTGCAATGGATACACTATGGATGGAATAAAATTTGTCTTAGAATTAGTATTACCGTTACTGTATTTATGTACGGTAGTTGCCTATGCGCTTTCGTTCTTCAAACAGCATCAATTTGCAAAACGTATAAAGACCGTACTGCTACTAGTGACCATCGCTGTCCATCTTGCGTATTTATTGGTCAGGACATTTCAATTGCAACACCCGCCGATTATTTCCGTCTTTGAGATCTTGTCACTGCTGGCATTTTCTATCGCGGCATCGTATCGTCTGCTGGAAATGCAGACAAAAATTAAAAATACGGGGCTGTTTGTTCTTTCTATTGCACTGGTGTTTCAAATCATCTCGTCGGTCTTTATCGAGGATGTGTACGAGGTGGACAAAGTGCTGCGGAGTAATTTACTCGGGATCCATGTGCTGAGTGCGTTGTTGGGGTATTCCGCATTTACAATTTCGGCTGTGTACGGCGTAATGTATCTGCTGCAATATCGTTCCATCAAATCCAATAAATTCGGAATCATTTTCGAAAACCTTCCCAGCCTTGAACGCCTGGAATATCTGACGAAAAACGGGATCATCATCGGATTCATACTGTTGAGCATCGCCATTTCCATCGGATATGTCTGGCTTCCCACAGCAATAGAAAATTTTTCCTACTTCGATCCTAAACTGATTGGAACCATTGTGATCTGGGGAATGTATGCGGTAGAAATCTATCTTATTCAAAGCGGTAAACGGAGAGGACGGCAGGTGATGCATTTAGCCATATCAGGATTTGCCTTCACTCTGTTTTCGTTAACGATTATTAATATGTATTTAACTTCTTTCCATCTTTTTATTAAATAGCTCCATGATACATCTTTTAGGAATCAACCATAGAACGGCAGAAGTTGCAGTACGTGAGAAGATCTGGTTTTCCGACGATGAAATACGTTTGTTTTTGCCGGCGGTGAAGGAGAAATTCTTTGACGAATGTTTTATGATCTCCACCTGCAATCGTACGGAGTTGTACGGTGTAACAAAAGCAGAAATCGCTGACACCACGACAGAAGAATTATCAACCTTGTTGATCAATGAAGTAACCACCACGAAGCACGCATCGCCGGATGTGAACCAGAAACATTTTTATCATCTTCAGGATATTCATGCCGTCAATCATTTAATGAAAGTTGCGACAGGCTTAGATTCCATGGTGCTGGGAGATGTGCAGATTCTGAATCAGCTGCGCGATCATTATGCGCTGGCGTCGGAATCGAAAGTGAGCGGTCCGGTGGTGAACAAACTGCTTCAATCAGCCGTCCACGCAGGCAAACGGACGAAGACCGAAACGGAAATATCGAAAGGTGCGGTGTCGGTAAGTTATGCTGCCGTGGATCTTGCCGCAAAGATCTTTTTTGATCTGTCGGAAAAAAAAGTATTGTTGATCGGTGCAGGAGAGACCGGTGAATTAACGGCCAAACATCTTGTGGCCCGCGGAATCGGAAAACTGTTGATTACCAATCGTACGCTGAAGAAAGCGGAAGAAGTGGCGGCATCACTGAATGCGGTTCCGGTGCCATTTGAAACATTTGTATCGACGCTCTCCGATGTGGATATTGTCATCTCATCGGTCGGTGCAACAGAGTATGTGCTGACCATGCAGCAGCTAAAGGAAATTGTTAAAGGTCGAAAACAATCCCCGTTGTTGATTATTGATATCGGGGTTCCGCGCAACATCGATCCTGCAGTAAATAAGTTCGAAAATGTTTTCCTCCATGACCTTGATTCACTCTCCCAGATTGTGGAACGAAATCACGCGCGCCGGCGTACGTGTATTCCTTCTGTAAATGGAATTATTTTGGAGGAATTGAACGAGTTTAACCGCTGGTATCTCTCCCATGCCATCGCGCCAACGATCGATCATCTGCGTGATGTTTATGATTCGATCAGAAAAGAAGAACTGGATGTCCATATCCATAAGTTTAGTGAAAAGGATAAAGAAATCGTCGACCTTCTCACGCGAAGAATCGTTCACCGGCTGATCCAGCTTCCGGCATCCGAATTACGGAATGGAAAGGGTGATTCACGCCAGCAAAAGGAAATGAAACTGCAAGTAATCCGTGAATTGTTCGGCCTCCATCATCATCATGAACATTTAGACACTAACGAAGAGAATATAGGTGAAGAATAACACGATTATCATCGGTTCGCGGGCAAGCGAATTGGCGCTCTGGCAATCGGAACACGTCGCAGCGCAGCTCCGTCAGCTGCATCCGTCCGTTACCGTTGAAATTAAAAAAATTAAAACTACCGGCGATATCATTCTTGATTCCCCATTATCTAAAATCGGCGATAAAGGATTGTTTACCAAAGAACTTGACCGTGCGTTGCTGGATGGTGAAATTGATCTTGCCGTGCACAGCTTAAAGGATGTACCGACGCAGCTGAATCACGGTTTAATTTTAGGAGCAGTTTCGGAACGGGAAGATATCCGCGACGTGTTTGTTGCACACCCGAAGAAGAAATATTCATCGCTGAACGATGTCCCGAACGGTGGCACGATCGCAACGGGAAGTCTGCGGAGACGGTGCCAACTGTTGCAGCACCGGCCTGATTTGACCATTGTGGAAATTCGCGGAAATCTGAAAACACGGAAAGAAAAACTGGAACAGAGCAACTGGGACGGTATGCTGCTGGCAAAAGCCGGTGTGACACGATTGGGTTGGTCATCGATTATTGCAGAAGTGTTCGCACCTGCATTCATTCTGCCAGCCGTCGGTCAGGGAGCGTTAGGGATTGAAATACGTGAACAGGATGCGGAACTACAAAAACTGATTGCGCCGCTTGACCACACGGAAACCCGTCAGGCAACAGCCGGTGAGCGTGCGTTGCTCCGGCATCTGGAAGGTGGATGCCAGATTCCGATCGGCACCTACGGCAGGATTGAGAATGGAATATTTCTGCTGGATGCCATGGTCGGTTCGCTGGATGGAAAAAGGATCGTAAAAGGTTCCGTCAGCGGAACACCGGAAGAATCGGAAAAACTCGGAACTGCACTTGCCGAAGAATTATTGTCGAAGGGCGCGAAAGAAATTCTTGAGGAAATTCGGAAGAGTTCGTCGTGAATACTATACACACTGCTGAAGAATTACCACTGCTGAATAAAACTATTGTTGTTACACGAGGGAAGAATCAAGCAAAAGAGTTTTCGGAGTTTTTGGAACGCTTTGGAGCGCGAGTCCTTCTGTATCCTGCCGTAGAGATTGTTGAACCTCAGTCCTGGAATGAATGCGATTCGGCATTCTATGCAATTGCAAATTACTCAGGAATTATTTTTACCAGTGCGAATGCAGTGGAATATTTTTTTCGCCGCGCGGAAGATCAACGCGTTATGGAACAAGTTGGACGGTGCAGAATGTTTGTTGTCGGAGAAATAACAAAACGTGAAATTGAAATGCGCGGTATGAAACCGGAAGAACTGCCGGTAACTTTTTCGGCGGAGCAATTGGCAAATGATATTGTGAAAATATCTACCGCTGGGGAACGGTTTTTATTTCCCAAAGGAAACCTTGCAAAGAGTGATATCGAAGCAATCCTTACTTCGCACGGTAGACCTGTCGATGCAGTAACGGTGTATTGCACGCAGGAACCGCGATATGACGAATCGCGGAAAGCGATGATGAAGACCATTGAAGAGAAAACGGACATGATGACATTTTTTAGTCCTTCCAGCGTTGCTCACGTCATCCGCCGAGCATCGCAGCAATGTATAAAAAAAGTGGATGTTGCTGTGATTGGTGAAACAACAGCAGTTACAGCTCGTCATGCGGGGATGAATGTTGTTCTCGTTGCTCCGCACTCCACCGCTGAAGCATTTGCCGAGGCAATCCGGCAGTATTATTCCACATAAATTGAAAGAGAAAATCCAATTGAACAATGACCTGTTACTTCGCGCTGCACGCAGACAACCTATTGAACGTACTCCTGTTTGGTTTATGCGCCAGGCCGGACGCTACCTGCCCGAATACCGGGCGGTTCGGAATACCGTAGATTTCCTCACCTTATGTAAAACGCCGGATCTTGCAGCAGAAGTAACCGTGCAACCGGTGGAAATAGTCGGCGTTGATGCGGCGATTATTTTTTCCGATATCCTGGTCATTCCCGAAGCGATGGGAATGGAATTGATTGTGGAAGAAGGGAAAGGCGGGCCGAGGTTTCCTTCTCCCATCCGCTCGGTTGATGCAATCAATGCTCTCAAAGCTATCGATCCAAATAAAGAATTGCGCTATGTGATGGACGCACTTCGTGTTGCCAAAGAACGGCTGCAGAATCGGGTACCGTTGATCGGATTTTCCGGTTCACCATGGACACTGGCTACCTATATGGTTGAAGGGAAGGGTTCCAAGAACTATCGCCACATTAAAGAACTCATTTTTTCCCGGCCTCAAGAGGCGCATTCATTATTAAAAAAACTGTCGCAATCAGTCGCCGACTATCTCTGCGCGCAGGTTGATGCAGGCGCGAATATTATCCAGATATTCGACACCTGGGGTGGAATACTTGCACAGGAAGAGTTTGAAGAATTTTCACTGCAGTATATCCGTCAGATTGTTGAACAGGTAAAGAAGAAAAATGTTCCGGTGATTGTATTCTGCAAAGACTGCGGTCATTCTCTGAAACGCATTGCCGCCGCCGGCGCTGACGTGGTTGGTTTGGATTGGACGACGGATATCGGAAAAGCCCGGAATGCCGTCGGCAATATGGTCGCACTTCAGGGCAATCTCGATCCGACAATGTTATTTTCGACTCCTGAACGGATTGAGCAGGGAGTTAAATCAATTCTGCAAAAATATGGGAATGGGTCCGGACATATATTTAATCTCGGCCACGGCATTCTACCAGAAACACCGGTGGAAAATGTAAAAGCATTTATCGCTGCAGTAAAAACACACAGCGTACAGTATCACACGAAAGCGAAAAAATAACGATGAAACAGTTTGAATCTATAGATATTGCACTCTTAAAAAAATACTCCGGTCAAGGACCGCGGTATACCAGTTATCCCACCGCGCCGCTCTTTTCGAAAAAATTCGGAGCGACTGAATACAAGGAAGAGGTTCTGAAAACGAATGGTGCGGATGAAAATGCGGATCTTTCCCTCTATTTCCATTTTCCGTATTGCGATACACTCTGTTATTTCTGCGGCTGCACGATGCTTGTCACAAACGACCAAAGTCTCATCGGAAAGTATAATGAGTATCTAAAAAAAGAAATTCAGATGATCGCTCCGAAGATCGCCCCGAACCGCAAAGTGACACAGCTGCACTGGGGAGGCGGAACACCGTCATACCAGGATCCGAAAGAAATTCTGAATATCGGTTCGTTTATTAAAAACCACTTCCATTTTGCGGATGATGTCGAAGCCAGCGTGGAGATCGATCCCCGTGGTTTAACGTATGAACATATGAAAGCGCTGCGCGAAAGCGGATTTAACCGCGTTAGTATGGGTGTGCAAGACTTTAATAAAAAAGTGCAGGAAGCGGTCAACCGTATCCAGCCCGAATCGATCACCCGCGACGCGGTGAACTGGAGCCGCAGCCTTGGATTTTCCAGCATTAATCTGGATCTGATTTACGGCTTACCATATCAAACATTGAAAACATTTGAAGAGACGGTGGAGAAAGTGATCAACATTTCGCCGGACAGGATTGCGGTATTCAATTATGCTCATGTTCCGTGGTTGAAACCGCATCAAAAAGTGATCAAAACAGAAACACTTCCTTCGGTGGAAGAAAAACTTGAAATCTTTAAAATGACGATCGAAAAACTGCTCGATGCCGGTTATTGGAATATCGGCATGGATCATTTTGCGAAGAAGACGGATGAGATGTCGATAGCACAGCTGAATAAAACGTTGTACCGCAATTTCCAGGGATATTCCACCAAAGCAGGATGCGATCTTTACGGTTTCGGCATGTCGGCAATCGGGCACTTTAAAAATTCGTATCAGCAAAATCTGAAAACGGTAAAAGAGTATACGGATGCTATCGCCAGGGACGAATTTGCAACGACGGTCGGATACAGAATGACTGCAGATGATCATATCCGGAAAGATGTGATCATGCGGATGATGTGCGATATGGAACTCGACATTCCATCAATTGAGGCAAAACACGCGATCAATTTTCGTGAATATTTTGCGCCGTCCTTCAATAAATTGAATCCCTTTGTGGAAGACGGCCTGGTCTCCATCGAGCCCTCGAAAATTGTCGTTCATGGCCTGGGCAGACTTGTCATTAGAAATATTGCCATGGCGTTCGATGCCTATATTGACGAAATGATGAAAGAAAAACCAATCTTCTCGAAAACAGTGTAACCTGATATGAATGAAAAAAAAGAAAAAATTGCTGTCGTTCTGCTTCAATTGGGTGGACCGGACAAACTTGAATCGGTAGAACCGTTTCTCTACAATCTCTTTTGCGATCCGGATATTATCGATGTCCCGGGGGCGTTCCTGTTCCGTAAAACATTGGCGAGAATAATTTCTTCGCGTCGTGCACCTGTTGTGCAGCAACTATACAAACGAATTGGCAGCAAGTCTCCGATCTTCAAACAGACGAAACTCCAGGCAATTCGCCTGTTGGAAATGCTGCGAGGCAATGGGCACACGGTAGATGTTCATATCGCCATGCGGTATTGGCATCCAATGACCGAAGAAGCGGTCAGCAATGTGATGGCAACAAAACCCGACCGAATTATTCTGCTGCCGTTATATCCGCACTATTGCAAAGCCACGACCGGTTCAAGCGTGAATGAGTGGAAGCGAGTTTCCAAAAAACTGAAACTGCCTGATATACCAACGGTGCTGGTCGAACATTATTACGAGCATCCTCTGTATATCAAAGCGTTGGTGAAACGAATCCGCGTTGCCCTCAATCGTGTTCCCGAAAAAGAGCGTTCCCATCTGCAGATCGTCTTCAGCGCACACGGTACGCCGATGAAGCTTGTGCGGGACGGCGATCCATATTCGCATCATATCCGCAAAACGTATGAGCGTGTTGTTGAACAGGGACAATTTGGACTTCCGCATTTGTTGTGTTTCCAAAGTAAAGTTGGTCCTCAAAAATGGCTTACACCGTCTCTCACCGGAACGATCGAACGGTTGGGACATGAAGGAGCAACGCACATTCTTGTGGTGCCAATCGCTTTTGTGACGGATCATATTGAAACACTGTCCGAAATCAACATCGAAGCGCGCGATGAGGCGCTAAAATTGGGAGTGAAGTATTACGATATGATGCCAGCGCTGTTGACGGAAGAATTATTTATCCGCTGCCTGGCGGATCTTGTAGAGAAAAAAATAGAAGGCTGATTTATGACTTCTTCTCACAGTACAGTAATTGGCGGCGGTATTTCCGGTTTAGCGACGGCATGGTGGCTGCGGAAACAGGGAATAACTGTGTCGCTGTTTGAACAGGAATCTACTGTGGGCGGAACGATGAAGACCATCCGTAAAAACGGATGGCTGATTGAAACCGGACCGAACAGCGCATTGGAGACATCGCCATTGTGCAAAACATTGTTTGAGGATGTGGGAATCGCCGATGAACTCGTGTATGCTAATCCGGCGGGAAACAATCGCTATATCTTACGCGGCGGAAAATTGCATCCTCTTCCAATGTCGCCAGGGTTATTTTTCCGTTCAAGATTGTGGTCTTTACGCGGGAAATTGCGTTTGTTGAAAGAACCATTCGTAGGCAAAGCAACGAAGGAAGAATCCATTGCAGAATTTGTTGAACGGCGTCTTGGAAGAGAATTTTTAGATTATGCGATCAATCCGTTTGTAGCCGGGATATTCGCCGGTGCTCCTGAATCATTAAGCGTGCGTGCGGCATTTCCCAAATTGTATGCGCTGGAAGAAAAATACGGCGGATTAATCCGTGGGCAAATTGGCGGTGCCCGCGAACGGAAAAAAAGAGGGGAAGTAGCCAAAGACCGTGCTCGGATGTTTTCCTTCAAGAATGGAATGCAAACACTGCCAGACGGAATTGCAGCAGCGCTCGGAACCAATATCCGCACTTCGACAAAAGTAGAAAGAATTGAGTATGATAGAAAAGAAAAACTCTATACTCTTCATTTTTCTGTAAACGGGTCTCCAGGCACCCATCGCTCACAAAGCGTTATTTTTGCCGTGCCTGCCGCTGTTGCAGCGGGGTTGATCAGTCCATTCGACAATGTGTTATCACAAAATATTAACAATATTGTGTATCCTCCGGTAACGGAAGTATTTGTCGGTTACAAAACAGATCAGGTACGGTGCCCGCTGGATGGTTTTGGATTTTTGATCCCGGAAAAAGAGCAACGGCAAATACTCGGAGCGATCTGGTCTTCGACATTGTTCGACGGAAGAGTTCCGGAAGGATGCGTTGCGCTGACTGTGTTCATCGGCGGATCACGGCAGCCGGAGTATGCGCTGAGGAACGATGTGGAACTGTTGCAGACGGTTAACAAAGAACTGAACGATATTTTGAATATTGATGGCGATCCGGTATTCACACAAATCACTCGTTGGCAAATGGCGATTCCCCAATATCATCTCGGACACTTACAGATTGTTCAGCTGATGGAAAAATTTGAAGAGCGGTACCCCGGAGTGTTTCTCTCCGGAAATTATCGCGACGGTATTAGCGTGGGGGATTGTATTATACAATCCGATAAAATGAGCCGCCGCGCTGCTGATTTTCTTGCATCACAAAAACTATAAATGAGGCTGGTATGGCAACAGAAGTGAGAATTGAATCGAATCAACGTCTTCGACGGATGAGAATGACATCGGCTTTCCGCAGCATGGTGAGGGAAACGGAATTGTCACCGAACGATTTTATCTATCCGTTGTTCGCCGTTCCCGGAAAAAAGGTCAGGCGGGAAATTTCTTCCATGCCCGGTGTCTATCAGCAGTCGATTGACGAACTGGTGAAGGATTGTATCGAGACATATTCTTTAGGCATTCCTGCTGTAATTCTCTTCGGAATTCCGGAGCATAAGGATGACGTGGGCAGCGGTGCATACGATGAAAACGGTATTATTCAGCAAACCGTCCGAGCACTGAAGAAAGAAGTTCCCGAACTTGTTGTGATCACCGACGTGTGTCTGTGCGAATACACATCACACGGACATTGCGGCATTGTGCATGGCGACGAGATCGTTAATGATGCATCGGTGGAACTGCTGACGAAAGAGGCGTTGACGCATGCGCAGGCGGGAGCTGATATGATTGCTCCATCCGATATGTTCGATGGACGGATCGGAGCGATTCGAACAGTGTTAGACGAAAATAACTTTAAGAATATTCCAATCATGTCCTACGCCGCAAAATATGCATCGGGATATTACGGTCCATTCCGCGAAGCGGCCGAAAGCACCCCAAAGTTCGGCGACCGCCGGTCGCACCAGATGGATCCGGCAAATTCCGATGAAGCACTGCGCGAAGTGGAGCAAGATATTATTGAAGGGGCGGATATCGTTATGGTGAAGCCTGCGCTGGCATATATGGATATCATCCGAAGAGTGAAAGAAACATTCAACATGCCGACAGCTGCATATAATGTTAGCGGAGAATATTCCATGATTAAAGCAGCCGCACGGAATGGCTGGATCGATGAGGAACGGGTGATGTTGGAAACATTAACCGGAATAAAACGTGCCGGAGCAGATCTAATTTTAACCTATTTTGCAAAAGATGCGGCAAAAGTATTAGCGAGAAAATGATTTTATGAAAACAACAAAGTCAGACGCACTGTTCCAAAGAGCCCAAATAAGTATTCCCGGTGGAGTGAATTCGCCAGTTCGTGCGTTCAAATCTGTCGGAAGGAATCCGGTCTTTATAAAAAAGGGATGGGGATCGAAAATGTGGGACGAGGATGAGAATGTCTATATCGATTATGTCGGATCGTGGGGACCGATGATACTTGGTCATGCACATCCGGCAATTGTTGAGGCAATCCAACGCGTTGCATCGGATGGCACAAGCTTCGGCGCAGCTACAGAACGTGAAGTGGAGATGGCTGAATTAATTCGTTCCATTATGCCGTCGGTGGAAATGGTGCGGATGGTGAATTCAGGAACAGAAGCAACGATGAGCGCTATCCGTTTGGCGCGGGCGTATACAAAACGGAATAAAATTATAAAGTTTGACGGCTGTTATCATGGTCATGCCGATTCGTTTTTAATCAAGGCAGGTTCCGGCGCAGCCACATTGGGAGTTCCAGACAGTCCGGGTGTCACTGCGTCGGTTGCCGCACATACGCTTGTTGCGGAATTTAACAACATCAATTCGGTTCAAGCGCTTGTTGAAGAAAACCGTGGAGAAATTGCAGCTATTATCGTTGAACCGGTGGTGGGAAATATGGGATGCATTCCTCCACAGAATAATTTTCTCATTGAACTTCGTTCTCTCTGTACAAAAGAAAATATTCTGCTGATTTTTGATGAGGTCATGACCGGATTTCGCGTCGCGTTAGGAGGTGCTCAGCAACGGTATTCGATTACACCAGATCTTACAACACTTGGGAAGATTATCGGCGGTGGTTTGCCGGTGGGAGCGTATGGTGGCAGGAAGGAAATTATGAGCCAGATCGCCCCGTCGGGACAGGTGTATCAGGCAGGGACATTGTCGGGAAATCCATTGGCGATGGCAGCGGGAATGACATTGTTGACACTGTTAAAGAATGAGCCTTTTCACTACGAAAAACTGGAACGGTACGGTGCGGAAATAGAAACGAAGATTATGAAGAAAGCTGTGGAACAACAACTCCCGCTCACGGTGAATAGGGTCGGTTCCATGTTTACCATATTCTTTACCAAAGAACACGTAGTGAATGCCGACAGCGCACGAACCAGTGATACGAAAAAGTTTGGCAATTACTTCCGTTCCATGTTGGAACACGGGATCTATCTTCCTCCGTCACAATTTGAGGCAGCGTTTATTTCTGCGGCACACACGCAGGAGGATATCGAACAAACAATCGCAACGATGGAGAAAAGTATTCTTCAATAGCGATACCTGTCAAAATAATCTCTGTAATTACTGTGTGCCGGTACTTATACCGGCATGCTCTATTTTAAACCAGCAGTGATTGTCTACACGCCGCTATTGTAGGAGAGTTCCGAAAAACATATACTATATTAGAAGCGGTTTCAAAAACACCTAAGCATTGTCATTTCGATCCTGCTTTAACGGGTGAGAAATCTTGTTCTTAACCTCAAAAACAAAAACGAGATTCCTCACTTGACACTTTCCCTAAGGGACCACTTCGTGGCGGGTCTTTGTTCGGAATGACTATAAACACTATTTTTGATACCGATTCTAATATTGTCATTGAATAGAAACGTTGATTTTATGAGTGAAGAGGAGGATGTATGAAAAAACTGAGTGTTATTGCGACCGTACTATTCATGGCGGTATTGTTTGGTTGCGCTAGGCGGGAAGAAATTGATCAAAATAATCACGGTCCGGTAATGGTTTTAGCGGTGGAGCCCGTGTATCCGGTTGAAGCAAAAACGAAGAAGGTTGAAGGAGACGTGTGGGTGAAAATGTGGGTGAATGAACGTGGGCGGGTTACCAAAGCAATGATCGAAAATACACCCGATCAAGTTTTAGTAAATGCTGCACTGGATGCGGCGATGAAAACCCGGTTCACTCCTGCAGTGATTGACGGAAAACAGGTCGGTGTGTGGTTGATTCTTCCTTTTTCTGTTAAAAATAAGTAACATGCCGTCCAGCAGTTTTCGCAAAAATATCAAATCATTGTTATGATACATGAAGTTGAAGAGTTGAGCGTACGTGAGACGGTGAATTGTTTTCGCCTGACCGAAGAAAATGGTAACTACTCAACGTGTTTTGTGCGATGTACATAAAAGGTTGAATACATTACGTTTTCGTAACTACTCAGCGTAAATTTAATTTCAGTTAAAAAAATGTTGGCCAATCTGAGCGCCCGTTTGACCGATACTGTGGGGCAGGCAGCGAAGAATGTGTATTACACATTATCGAATGTGTTACTCTTCGTATCGGATCCTTCACTTCGTACTACCATACATCAGTAGAACTCGTTCAGAATCACGACGATAGTATATTGATTGTTTCCATTGCTGAGTAGTTACAGCAAATGTTAAAGTGCGACAGCATAGGGGCAAGCGGCTGATTGAGCAGCATGTATCGGGCATTTCA
>JALNZH010000080.1 GCA_023229405.1 Bacteroidota bacterium | reverse complement strand
GATCGATAGTGCCCCAAAATGCAAAAATCAGCAGAATATAATTCCGACAACCGGGTATGAAATGCGTCGACACTCGCTTTACATTTTCTTCGTGGTTGTCCGTGACGTAGAGAGAGGATGAGTTTACTGGTAAGAAATTACAGCGGTGGAAAAAAAAACCTGCGTTATCGAAGCAAAGAAATTTCAAGATTCAAACAAGGGACATCATTCAGCGGGGTATAGTTTGTATGAATTACGAGAACGTTGCTACATTTCACCAACGCGCTTTAAAAGCATCCGACACGACTTCGTATCAGTGGCAAAAGAATAGCTGCAGATGCTATGACTAGAAGTATTTTTTTTATTGTTCCACTGCGGCATGTATACCACTTAGTCATATTTTGCCTAGAAATGATCTAAAAAATTGTTTTTATGGTCATTCCGAACGAAGATCTGAAGAATCGAGTAAGGAATCTCATTTTTGTTTTTGAGACTACTTTTAGTTTAAATTCACCAATTTTTATTTTAACACATGGTCTCATAGCTGTCCAAAATAAAGCCCTTATTGACAAAAATTTATCGAAACAAGTGGATTTATGGAAGATATTTTATGTTGAGAAAAATAAGCCTTCCCCTACATTTCTTACAGTGTTGGAAGAGATGTGGGAGGGAGCGAAATTTTTCTCCCCCTGCCAAGGAGGGAGATACAGTGGGGGTCTGAAATCATGACGGGACGTTTAATGGTGCGATGAGCGCCATCAATGGGCATAAGCGAACGGGATTCATCGTGCGCGATACATTTCGCACGGAGTAATTTTGCTTCTTTTCTTGTGCCGCCTTGACATGGTCAATTCGTAAACGGCATTCCTTTGGAACTCCGTCAAGAAAAGAAGCGAGTATGTGTTTTCCAATTTTCAGCATTGTATTTTGGACAAGTATGACATGGTCTACTTCTTTCAGGACGAGACAAAAAATAAAAAAGCCCTTTGATCATCAAGGGCTTTTTTTTATCATTGAGAAAATGATTGTACTGAAAGTGATCCCGCCGCGAATCGAACGCGGAACCTACAGCTTAGAAGGCTGTTGCTCTATCCAATTGAGCTACGGGATCTTTAAAATTAGGCGAAATTGGCCATTTTATTACATCGTATCAAGAGTCTTTCTTCCGTTGTTGGTATGTAAGGTTTTTTTACTTTGTATTGACTTGTAAGAATTTTTGTAAGACAAATGTAAGAATAAATCATTTTAACCTCAACCATTCTTTGCACTGAAATGCATATAAAATGCAGATATTGTGCAGATGTAGTAGTAAAAACATATCATCCTTTCCGCCATAGGGTTGAAAGAGAAAAAAATTGAATTTGATGTTGTTACAGAAACACAAAGCTACATAATAAGTAGTTGAGGCGTTGAAATCGGTACATCTTTAAATCCTTTTATGTTAACAAGGGATTTTACTCAACCATATGAATATACGACAAGCCGGTGTGAAGGTGAGGATATAAATCCCATTTTTGATTTAATTCAAGAGCGGTTTCTTCATATCTTCACACCAGAACTAGAATTCGAAAAGTTAGTTTCAGCTCTATTTATTTTAGAAACGATTACATTCCAACGGTTTGAAGCTTATCCTAATCTAAGGGTATATATCCCAAGAATTTGTAACCAGAAAAAAGGTGAAACACTATTCAAAAACCTATGCTTCAATGGAATAACTGTTACAGGCTCTTTTGACCTGCTGTTCTTGCCTCTCTGTTGATCTGGGTTATTTCAGAACCGTGCACACACGACGTTCTGAATAGCCTAATGCTTTCTGTACTTGTTCCATCACCCGACGTTTTTTTGATGGGCTTAAAAGTTTCCCCGTGCTACTTCCTTCAATATGGAATTATCAATCGTTAAATCTGTGATAACTTTTCATAATCGCTGGTTCTCTTGTTCGATCTCTTTGAATCGTTTTGCCTGGTCGACACGAAGACCGCCATATTCGTTTCGCCATTTGTAATACGTGACCGAACTAATCCCCAATTGCTGCACTACTTCTTCCAGGGTTTTGACCCTTTGCTTGTAGGACTTCTGCTTCTCGAAGCATGTTGATGATCTCTTCTGCAGTGTGTTTCTTTTTACTCATAATTGCTCTTTCTTGATGATTTCCAATATATTAAATTGGATCATCTTTTTTTTGGCAGGTGGTATACGAATTCAAATCTATGAATGATTGGGAAAATGCGGATACTATTGATGATTCTTTTTCTAAAGCAGTATGGCCGGTAGCACAGAAGAGAACTCGTTTCGCAAAAGAATTCAGAAAATACTGGCCTCACTCTTCAGCACAACTATACTATACTATGGCGATCCAAAATTTGACAAGGGGAAAAAATAGATCCTGCTGTTTCCCCCCACGGTTGTTGCCACAATTTTGTATTGAAAAAAACAGAACTATGCTTCAAAGAGACACAGCAAAGTAATTAGAATACTCTCATCACTGTAAACCATATGCCTGGTGAGGTACAGATGATGGCACTGTTGTATACGGGGTGTTTGCTTCGAAGAATTCACTTTGAGAAGCAGGCTTCCCTTTTTGTTGGTATACAGCAAAACAATATTGTATTGCATGCCTTTCGGCAATAACCGCACCGAATTTTTCCTCGAGAACTTTCCGATGGATCAAGAGTGTGAGGGAAACGTGAGTATCATCATACTGTCGTATTCATTTCAACAATCACCGATGTGGCGGAATGTTTTAGATTTTCTTCGATACGGGTTGCTTTCGTTCATAATTTACTTTACTTTTCAACCGTTGCAGGTAATTTATACAACATATACGCATAGAAAACCACTTTCAGAATTATAGAACGAGAGAAACAGAGCCGCAGGTCTGAATGGAATAAAAATTATCGCGTAGTGCTGCGTTATAGTGAAAGAGCATTAAGGTTTACAACGATACCACTTCACCAAGAATCTTATGCGATCATGATGAGTAAAAAAGATGAACAAGAAATGAAACGAATCCTTATTGTTGAAGACAATAAGGATATCGCCTTGCTGGTGGAACGTCGCCTTTCGAAACAATTTGCTGTTGATATTGCAGTAAATGGCGAAGATGCAACGGACAACATCGAAGCCAATCCGTACGATCTGATTATCCTCGACCTTTCGCTTCCAAAAAAATCCGGATTTGATGTCTTAAAAGATATGCGTAAAAAATCCGCGTATCCTCCTGTGCTGATCCTTTCTGGTTTAAATGCCGTAGAAGATAAGGTAAAAGGTTTAAAACTCGGAGCTGACGATTATTTGGCTAAGCCGTTCGATGTGAAAGAACTCGTTGCCCGCATCGATGCATTAATGCGACGAGTTCCTTCTGCACAAGAGATTGTAAAACTTGGCGCCGGTGATCTGGAGATGGACCTTGTTTCCCGGAAAGTAGTGCGTGCCGGCGCCGACATTACCCTCAGTCCCCGCGAATTTGCATTACTGGAATATTTGCTCCGCAAAAAAGATAAAGTCGTATCACGCAAAGAGATTGCTGAAGAAGTCTGGGGCCATAAGTTTGATGCTGGTACGAATTTCGTTGATGTGTATATAAATTACCTCCGTAAATCTGTCGATAAGGATTTTCCGAAAAAATTGATCCATACCGTGTATGGACAAGGATTTGTCCTAAAAACAGAAGACTGATTCCGGGGCCGTGCCTTCACAAACCTCAGCAGTACAATTTCATAGGAACATTCTCCGATGGTATTCGTTGCACCGACGCCCTCTTCCATGGAGAAGTACTTCCAATCCGTACCGCATTTTGCTGTCGGAAATTATGGCGCAACAGACGCAAGTAAGTCGTGTTGCCGACTATTATCGGCGTTGGTTGAAACAATTTCCTACGTTTACCGCTTTATCGAATGCTTCAGCTTCGGAAGTGCTCCGTGCATGGTCCGGACTCGGCTATAATAGTCGCGCACTACGGCTTCATCAACTGGCAAAAACAGTTTCAAAACAATTCCGTTCCCAACTGCCGCACGATTCGGTGGCGCTTCAGGCGCTTCCTGGAATCGGACGGTATACCGCTAATGCTATTTGTTGTTTTGCCTTTGATATGCGCGTGCCCGTTGTGGATGTGAACATCCGTAGAATTTTAACTCGATGGACTCGCTCTATATTAACATCAGCAGAACAACTTCCCGAGAATGAGGTGTGGAGGATCGCTGAAACGTTACTACCGGCAAAACACTCACACGAATGGAATCAGGCGCTGATGGATTTTGGAGCAATGGTTTGTACCGCCCGCAATCCACAGTGCGCCGAATGCCCGGTATCAAAATATTGTGCGTCAGCGTTTGCCCCAGCATTTCTGCAAAAAGTGACAAAGAAGAAAAGGTCCGAACCATCGTGGAAAGGCGTGCCGAGAAGATTATACCGCGGTAGAATATTAAAAATGCTCCACCATCACTCTTTTTCCGCAACAGATATTGCCGCATCGCTGTGGACCCATCCGTCACGGCAGGATATTAATTGGATCAATTCACTTATGTTGGCGATGCACCGGGACGGACTGGTGTCGGTTCGCGGAAATTCTTTTCGAATTGTAGGCTCATGAACTACAAACACCTGGATCAACTGCAGAGGTCCTTTGCAATGAAGCGGAGTGCGATCCGAAAACGCCTGCGTGAGTACCGGGCGGTTCCGGTGGAGGGATATTTCTATGAATTGCTCTACTGCATAATGACACCCCAATCCAGCGCTGTCAATGCCGCCAAAGCGCAACGAAATTTTGAAGCAAACGATTTTCTAAACAACGATATCGATCCGGAACCGCTGCTGCATCAGCCTGACTATTATATTCGTTTCCACCGTTCCAAAGCGAAATGGATCACGGAAATGAAAAAGAATTTTGTCGATATTGTGAAGGTGACAACCGGTCCATTGTTGGCATCAGAAAAACGGGAATGGTTCGTGAAGAATGTGAAAGGTTTGAGTTATAAGGAAGCGACGCATTTTCTCAGGAATATCGGCAAGAATGAGGGATTGGCGATTCTTGACCGGCATATCCTGAAAAATCTTAAACTTCATGGAGTGATCCATGTCATTCCTGTATCGCTGTCGCGTAAGCGGTATCTGTTGATTGAACGGAAGTTCCTCTCCTTTGCCCTCCACCTAGGTATTTCTGTGGACGAACTCGACCTCCTTTTTTGGAGTAATGAAGCCGGTGAAATTTTGAAATAGAGAGTAATTCGTTGTACATTACAGAAAAAGACTATGGCACAACAAAATTCGTTCGATATCGTTTCTGAAGTAAACATGCAGGAAGTAGACAACGCGCTGAACCAGGCGCGGAAAGAAGTCCTGACCCGCTACGATTTTAAAGATTCAAAAACATCTATCGACTTTGTGGAAAAAGAAAAAGAAATCACCCTTCATACCGAAGATGACTTCCGATTAAAAGCCGTGGTGGACATTTTACAGAATAAATTCATTAAACGGGGAATCGCAATCAAAACGTTGAAATATAGCACCATAGAAACGGCAGCCGGCAGCACTGTCCGCCAAAAAATTACTCTGTTGGTGGGTATCGATAAGGAGAACGCAAAAAAACTTGTGCAGATCATCAAGGATACCAAGATTAAAGTGCAGGCATCCATCATGGACGATCAGGTACGGGTTCAGGGGAAAGACAAAGACGACCTTCAACGGATCATCGCGCATCTGCGCGGGATCGAATTTCCTCTGCCGCTTCAATTCACCAATTACCGCTAATGAGACGGATTCTATCGGGCTTTTTTATTTTTCTTTCAGCGATTCTGACGGCCCTACTTCCCGAGGGTCTTCATTCGCAATCGATCCACTCATCCGATTCGTTAAACGTCCGCACATCGGAGAAGAACGCATTTGTACAAACTATCCGATCCGATTCAGGAACGTATATCGCAATCCGCAGCCTCTCGTCATTCCTCGGCGCCGACCATTACGAAAATGTGTTGTTAAAAAAACTGGAAGTAAAATTTCCCCGAGTCACACTAAAGTTCACTGCCGGCAATGCATTTATTGTCGTGACAACAGCAGAGTTACGACGGAACCGGGTGTATCAATTCACTGCTCCCATTCTGTATGACGATCAAAACTATTATGCATCCTCGAACGACCTGTTGACATTATTCAGATCGACAGTGGATTCAACTCTCTCATCCTATCAAGAAGTTGTTCAAGAGCAGGACTCATTATCGCCTGCACCCAATGTCACCGGATTTTCAATTGAAGAAAAGAAAAACGGCACGTTGTTCCGTATTCACCTTTCCGCACCCGTAAAAGATTTTAACCGGACGCTGCAAATCGGCGAATGGATCTACGTGACACTTCCCGGTGCGTACTGTGATACTGTTGCGTTTGACACTGCATACACCGATGGAATTGTGAGGAGAATAAAACCGGTACAATCCGAAACTTCGCTTCAATTGTCGTTGCAGATTCGTGGAAAGTTGGAACAATCCGAAATCGTGCAGGACCAGTTGAGCAGCGATATTTTGTTGACACTGATACCGACGGCACCGGAAGCGATAAGCGATCCGAAAATCGATTCTGCGGCAATACGACGGAAACAAAATGACCGGGCGCGCCAACAGGTGGTGAATAGTATCGCCAAACAAAAAGAAAAATGGAAACTGGATGTTGTTGTAATCGATCCCGGTCACGGTGGACATGATCCGGGAACAATCGGCATTATCGGCACCCGGGAAAAGGATATTGCACTCGGCATCGCGTTGAAACTGGGAGAGATGATTAAAAAGGAAATGCCCGATGTGAAAGTAGTGTTTACCCGTAAAACGGACCGCTTTGTAGAATTGTACCGCCGCGGTCAGATCGCAAACGAAAACGAAGGAAAACTCTTTATCAGTATTCACTGTAATTCCACCGAACGGAAACCTTCATCCGCAAACGGATTCGAAATTTATCTTCTGCGTCCCGGTAAAACTGAAGACGCCATTCGAATCGCGGAAAAAGAAAACGATGTGGTGAAGTTGGAAAAGGATTACGAAGACCGTTACCAGGAACTAACAGAAGAGAATTTTATCATTCTCACTATGGCGCAAAGCGCGTATGTAAAACAAAGCGAACGGTATGCCGAGATGTTGGAAGAGACGATGAGTGCACAAATGGAAGGTATGCGCCAGCCGGTGAAACAAGCGGGATTTTATGTGCTTGTTGGCGCATCCATGCCCAATGTGCTTGTAGAATCAGGATACCTTTCTAACGTGAAGGACGAACGGTTTTTGCGAAGTCCCGCAGGACAGAAGAAAATTGCCACTGCAATTCTCAATGGACTGAAAGGATATAAAAATGAATATGAAGATGAAAATCGTTAACCGTGTACAGATGTGGAACATCATAAAGATTTTCCCTGCCTACGGTGCGTAAATTCGATCTACTCGTTCACAACTTCAATCTCCCGGAAACTCCGGTTATGAAAATGAAAAAATCCTCCATCGCCACACGCGCCATTCACGGGAAAAAACTGTATCCATACAAAGGACCGGTCGCCACACCAATTTATCAGACTTCCACATACCGGTTCGAAAATTCGAACGATGCGGTCCGGTACGCACAAGGCGATCCGAGCGTGTATGTCTATTCTCGGTACCATAATCCATCTGTTGAAGATGTGGAAGAAAAATTGGCGGCGTTGTATGATGCTGATGCATCTGTATTATTCTCCTCCGGCATGGCAGCAATCTCCACAGCAATTCTCTCCATTGTAAAAGCGGGGGATGAGATTATCAGTACACCGATGCTGTACGGCGGGACGTACCGTTTTTTCCGCGACGTGCTGCCGCTCTTTAATGTATCGGTAAAATATGTCGATGGAAAACAACTCTCCGATCTTTCCATGCTCGTTACGCCGAGAACAAAATTATTTTATTGTGAATCGCCGACTAATCCTACTGTGGAATTGATCGATCTGTACCGGGCCATCGCAGAAGTGAAAAGGGCGGGAAAAAAATCGGGCGCCAGGATTCGTACGATGATAGACAATACGTTCGCTTCATGCCTGCACCAGGCACCATTCGATATTGGGTTTGATATTGTAGTGGAGAGTGCCACGAAATACATCGGCGGTCACAGCGATCTGCTGGCAGGTGCGGTGATCGGAACAAAAATCGATATGAAACAAGTCCGTCAGATTGCCAAATATCTGGGGGGGTGTGCGGATCCGTTCGCGGCATTTCTTCTTTCTCGCAGCCTGAAAACGTTCGAACTTCGCGTGCAGAAACAAACGGAAAATGCCATGGCGCTGGCACGTGTACTGGAAAAACAAAAAAATGTACTGCGCGTACTGTATCCAGGACTAACATCCCATCCGCAGCATGCTATAGCAAAAAAACAAATGAGCGGATTCGGTGCAATGGTGCTGATTGAAGTGAAAGGGGGAGTGCAAGGAGCAGCAATGGTGTGTGATTCGTTGAATGTGGCAGTAAACGCGATGTCGCTTGGTGGCGTGGAAACGCTGGTAAGCATCCCTGTCTATTCTTCACATATTAATATGAGCGAGTCGGAACTGAAACAGCATGGCGTCACGCCGGGAATGATCCGCATTTCGGTTGGAGTGGAAGGGATCGATGATCTGATCTCAGATTTTCTTCAGGCAATAAAGAAACTGTAACGAAGGGAAAAATAGCCTGCGATGAATATTTTCGCAATGCTATAATATTATACTGGTCCATTCATCCCGATCAACTTCACGGGATGGAAAGGGGGGCATCGTGCAAATCTCTATTATTGACGGCAGCAACTATTTTGTGGGACTGTTACTGTTAATCCGGAAGGACCGAAAGATCTCAGATTCCGAGATTACCCTAATGCAATATATAGGGAAAATGCTTGGTTTTGAGAAAGAATTCTGCGATACGGCAATCCATGATATATTGGAAAACGAATTTATTGAAGACACTCTGCCGGTTTTTACCTCAAAGGTATTGGCGGAAAAATTCGTGAAGGATGGATTAGCGATTGCATTTTCAGATATGGAATTCCACCCGTCCGAAGAAGAGTGGCTGCGAAATGCCGCATTAAAAAATGGCCTGGATGAGGCATGGTTTCGAGAAGCGTATGAGACTGCGGTACGGAATCAAAACTCTCCCGTGCCGATGGAAGCGAAAGATATCACCGTACAATATTCGTGAAAAGAATCAGTTGTTGTCCACCGGTAAGGTGGGCGACAACTTTCGTCCGATATTATAACAAAGCCCGCTGAGCGGGCTTTATCGTTTTAGTTCGGTCTGGTGATGAAGGAGAAGCTCGCTGGTGTTTTCATCGGAATTCCATAAATATCTTTCACTTCGGTGGAGAGTGTGACAGTATATTTGGTATTCAATTGCAGTGTGCTGTTCGGCGTAAAAATTACCTGGTTGGGAGCATCATACGATCCGTAATTATAATACGAGAATGTTCCTGCTACCGCGGGCGAGATGGAACATCCGTTCTTTACACTGACAAGATCCACATACGTATTAAAATTCATTTGTATCGTTCGAGAGGTGGAAACGTAGACTTCGCCGTTGTTCGGGTACGAATAATTCAATTCTACCGGAGCAGTGCGGAATGAGAACGAAAATCGGTGCCCGAGTTTTATTCCATCCTTATCCTTTGCCGTACTATCCACAAACACCGTTATCAGCGTATCGGAGAGGAACGGTCCGCCGGTGAACAGTGAAAGAGAGTTTTCTTCCCCCCAGAGAAACACTTTGTTCATAGAAGGTGTTATGGAAATTGCATCTTCAGTCGATTGTTTGTCCATTCGCCGCGGGAACCGTAGTGAGATGCCGCTGTATGTAATGGGGGAAACATTAATATCGCCGTGCACCGGTGTCGTTTGAATGCCAGATTGAGTGACATATGACTGCACTGTTTTAAAGGTGAACTTCAGCGGGAAGCGAATTGCTTTTCCTGATGAATCTTTTGCGCCGGTGCCGATGGTGACGTCATAGGTGGAATCGACGTATGAATCTTTCCGCGAAAATGTGTAGGTCATGGATTTTACCTTGCTGAAGGTAGTGATGGTAGCGCCGCGGTCGAATCCGTCTGAAAATTTTAAATCGTTTGGTGCATTATATAAGCCGCCGTAGGGAAGTGTTGTGTAATATCCCCAGGTGAAAATTCCTTCACTGGCAGGAGATGTGGAGAATGCTTTTTCAACACTCACTCTGTCCATTGACTGATTGAATAAAACGGAAATAGTAATTCTGCCGTACCGCCAATCATACACAATCTCATCACTGTCCGCCGGATAGTGACTCTCAATTTCGTCCGGAATGGTTGAAAGAGTAATTTCTCCGAGATAAACGATGTTTCCGCCGTCGAGCTGCAGATTCGTTTTTTTGAATGTTCGGAAACTATTGCTCCGGATGATGACGTCGTAGTTGCCGCTTCGCAGATCGTGGAAGGTAAATGTTCCGTTTGCTGGATCGATCTGCTGTGAGTCAACAATGGTAGTTTGACTGATATAGACCATCGCTTTGCTTGTAGCCGGTAATACTGTCCCGATCAAGTCAGCATGAAGCAGATCGTTGGTATATTCTTTCGGGATCCGTTCTTCGATGATTGTTTCTTTGCAGCCGAAGAGCAGAAGTATAGTGAGGGTGAGGTACAGCAGGAGCGTTTTCATGACAGATACCTCCTAAACGATGTTAGGTACAGTACAAAGTTACTGTTGCTGTAAGTAAAAGACAAGGGGGATTATTAATTACTGCTCAGAGAAAACTCATCTCAGATGCACCAGTCTTATTTCTGTCTTGGTTCGTGTACAAGAAATGTTAAGAGAATCATGGAGATAAACGAAATACACGCACCCATGCCGAAGGCGGCAGTTCCGCCGAAGGCGTTGTAGATAATTCCGAAAGCAATGCTTGCCGGAAGCGTAGCGATGCCGATGGCAAAATTGTACATGCCGAATGCACTTCCACGAAGATGCGGCGCAACAGCATCCGCAACAAATGCTTTTTCCGCACCTTCTGTAAAAGCATAATAAACAGCATAGAGTGAAAAGAGAATAAATGTTGCTACGATCTGCCAGCCTTCGGGAAGACTGTCCAGAAATGCAAACCCCAAATAAACGAACGCGTATAAACCCCAGCCGATAGTGATCACCAATTTTCTCCCGATGCGGTCAGAAAGTGAATCGAGCGGTGTAGAAAAAAGAGTTTTAATGATATGAAAAAACGACCAAACCAGCGGAAGAAATAAAATATTCGCGAATTGTTTCTGTACGTGTTCATCGGTAAAACTATTTACCATGGTGTTCAGCAACGGCACAGACATGATGATGTCCCGCAGGGTGCTGCTCTCCCGCATTGCTTCCTGAATGCGGAACAGCATAAAGGCATCGGATGAATTTCCTAGAGTGAAAAATGCGATGATGAAGAGAAAGGATTTAAAATTACGATCGTATGAGCGGAGCATGAAGGAAAATCCTGAACCGCTTTTGAGTCCATCAGTGTTTTCTTGGACGAACAATACCAATGTTAATAACGCCAGTGCACCGGGAATAATGGATAAAAGGAATATAGTGCGTAAGATTGCAGAAAGATCGGTCATGCCGAAAAAAAGAATCAACACGGCGAGTGTAGCAATGCACAGGACTGGCCCGATCACCGCGCCGGTATGATCCATCGCGCGGTGAAATCCATACGCTTTTCCCCGAATATCGTGGCTGACCGATGATGCAATCAATGCATCCCGCGGTGACGTGCGGATTCCTTTGCCCACGCGGTCCATGGTGCGGATGATCGCAATTTGCCACGCATCGCTCACAATACCGATTAATGGACGCGTGAAGGAAGAAATTGAGTAGCCAATCACAACAAGTGTTTTTCGTTTCCCGAGTTTGTCGGAGATGATACCGCTGGCAAGTTTCAGCAGGGAAGCCGTCGTTTCGGCGACCCCTTCGATAATACCGAGCATGATTGCACCGGAACCAAGTGTGGCAATGAAGAGCGGCAGCAAAGGATAAATCATTTCCGTTGCTGCATCGGTGAAGAGGCTGACGATGCCGAGCACAACAACATTGCGGGGAATTGAGGATTTTGTACTCATGTTGTGCAGAAGGAGATACTCAAATGATATCCACGTAAATAGTGGACACCATCTCTTAACTATTTTTTCCGCTTCATTTTCAGGATCTCTTTAATATTCTTACCCATCTTTTTCTCTTTTGCTTTGCGTTCCTGTTGTTTTGTGATATCCGTTTTTGCTGCGATGAAATCCGCTTCCTTTTGCAGTTTCACATAACTGTGATACCGTCCGGCTTCTAATGTACCGTCATCAATGGCTGCTTGAACCGCGCAGCCCGGTTCGTGTGTGTGTGTGCAATCGGTGAATTTACATTCCAATGCCAGTTCGGCAATATCCGGAAACGTGTTATCAATGCTGCTGTCCACTTCCCACAATCCTAATTCGCGCAGACCTGGTGTGTCAATCACGCAGCCGCCATTTTGCAGAGGAATTAATTCCCGGTGTGTCGTGGTGTGTTTCCCCCGGGAATCTTCTTCTCGGACTTCTTGAGTCAGAAGTTTCTCACGGCCAATCAACCGATTAATCAATGTCGATTTCCCGGCGCCGGATGAACCGATGAAACAGACGGTGGTT
>JALNZH010000079.1 GCA_023229405.1 Bacteroidota bacterium | reverse complement strand
TAATTGGCAAAAGAATAGAATGTAAATTCACAAAATGATCAATTCCTTAGGAGAACTGGTTAACACTTCGCATCCTTCTTTCCGCACAACAACGGTATCTTCTATTCTGATGCCAAATTTTTTTGGGATATAGATTCCCGGTTCAATGGTGATCACATTTCCACTCACCAGAATATCGCTGCTCTTTGGGGCAATACGCGGCAACTCGTGAATTTCGAGTCCTACTCCATGACCAAGCGAATGACCAAAATACTTTCCGTATCCGGACGAACGAATGTGTTTCCGTGAAATCAAATCCACTTTCTTCGCCGTAATTCCTTCGCGAACAGAATCACATCCCCGTTGTTGAGCATCAAAGACTATATTATATACTTGTTTCATCTTCGCTGTCGGTTTCCCGACACAGATCGTCCGTGTCATATCGGAATGGTAGCCGCTATACAGACAGCCGAAATCGAGTGTAACAAATTCACCGTTACGAATTTTTTTTTCTGTGGCGATGCCGTGCGGCAACGATCCGCGAATACCGCTTGCAACAATTACATCAAACGAATCATTCTCTGCGCCGAATTTTTTATGCAAATATGAAATCTCCGCGGAAAGCTCCAGTTCGGACATGCCGGGTGTAATAATACCGAGAATTTTTTGGAATACGGTATCCGAAATATCGAAGGCAGATTTCAGCATCGCAACCTCTGATTCATCTTTTATTGCACGAAGCTGTTCGACGATTCCAGATGTGAAAACTATCCGTTTTGCGCCGACGAATCGTTCCACTGTTTCCAGTGCAGAAACGGTCAGGCGATCCTTTTCAAAACCGATCTTTTGCAGTCGTGAAAATATTCCCTGATGTGTGGCAACCTGCAGCAAACTTCCTTTACCGATGATTTTTCTGTCTGCAACAACATCGCTCTTCACGATTTCCTGATACCGGAAATCCGTCAGAAAGTACGTGCGGTTGCCGGTAACAATCAACAATCCGTTAGAGCCGGAGTAACCGCAGAGATAACGAACAGTGGGAAGTGATGACGAAACAAACGCATCTAATCGCTGCGCAGACATTGCAAAGCGTAATGACGAAATCCGTCGGGAGAATATTTCACTGGCAATCAAACTCATCCGTGGTAATTCGGTGCTTCTTTGGTGATATTGATATCGTGTGGATGGCTTTCACGCAACCCTGCAGCACTCATCTTCACGAACTTCGCACGTTCCTGCAAGGCAGCAACATTTTCAGCGCCGCAGTACCCCATTGCAGCACGAAGTCCTCCTACCATCTGATACACTGTTGTGCTCAATTCTCCTTTGAACGGAACCCGTCCTTCGATTCCTTCCGGCACAAGTTTCTGCACGTCATCTTCCACATCCTGGAAATAACGGTCCTTACTTCCCTCTTTCATCGCATCAATGGAGCCCATTCCGCGGTACAATTTATAAGTGCGGCCTTCATACAATACCTTTTCACCCGGACTTTCCTGCAGTCCTGCGAACATACCGCCGATCATCACGCAGTCTGCTCCTGCTGCGATCGCTTTGGCAATGTCCCCCGTTTGTTTAATTCCGCCATCTGCAATTATGGGAACACCGTATTTTCGCGCTGCTGCGGCACATTCCATTATCGCCGTCACCTGAGGAACGCCGACTCCTGCTACCACGCGTGTAGTGCAGATCGATCCCGGCCCGATGCCGACTTTCACACAATCAGCTCCCGCTGTAATCAGATCTCTCGCCGCTTCCGCTGTTCCGACATTTCCAGCGATCACATCAATAGAATATTTCAATTTAACTTTCTTCAACATTTCAATCACACCTTTGGAGTGACCATGTGCAGTATCGATAATCACCACATCCGCACCCGCCTTTACCAGCGCATCTACTCGTTCAAGCGTATCAGCAGTAACACCGACTGCAGCGCCGACACGAAGCCGGCCATGTCTGTCTTTGCATGCATTGGGAAACCGTTTTTTCTTCTGAATATCTTTGAATGTAATGAGTCCCTTCAGTTTCCCCGCTTTATCCACCACCGGCAGTTTTTCTATCTTATGTTTTTGAAGAATCACTTCCGCCTCTTCCAGTGTCGTGCCGATCGGCGCGGTAATTAAATGCGTCGATGTCATTACATCGGCCACTTTTAACGAACGATTCGGCTGAAACCGCAGGTCACGGTTCGTGAGGATGCCGACGAGTTTTCCGTCGGCCACAATTGGGATTCCCGATACGCTGAATTTCGTCATCAGATCCAGCACATCACCGACAGTCTTGTCCGCAGTCAATGTCACCGGATTCATAATCATACCGCTTTCGGAACGTTTTACCTTGTCCACCTCTTCTGCCTGCCGTTCGATGGTGAGGTTTTTATGGATAATGCCGATCCCTCCTTCTCGCGCAAGGGCGATCGCCATCTCCGATTCCGTAACCGTGTCCATTGCAGCAGAGAGCAGCGGTATGTTCAAACGAATATTCTTTGTCAACCGGGTGGAAACATCCACCTCCCGTGGAAGAACGGAGGATTTTGCGGGAACAAGAAGCACATCATCATAGGTGATCGCTTCGCCGATTATCTTTTTCGATTTCATGCCAGTCCTTTTGTATTAAAACACGCGAAGGATGCAGAGAGCATCCTTCGAATATTCAATGATTCGCTGTGTACAAATACTTTAATTGAACAGTGATGTATAATGTTGATATTTTCCAATCCAAAACCAGATGACCGTTTCTCCTTCTTCCACCGCCAACGCCCTGTATTTGCTTCCCAGCCGCATCGACCAGATTCCTTCCACTTTTACTAGCCGCAGCAGTGGATGATTCGGATATTCCTTGATAATAGAAAAATTATGATCGACATGTTTCTGCACGCGTGCCGGAAGTCTGCCGTACAATTCCGTAAACTGCGACACTGCAACATGTTTCATAGATCGTTGAATTTCCCGTCTGAAAAATTCTTTTTCGCTTTTGCTGTTTCACTCTCCAGTTTCTTTTCCTTCACATGCTCATCGAAATCCTTATCCCACGAATCGCCGTCGAACTCGTCGAACCATTCGCGCAGTCTCGCCCGTTCTTCCCGCGAGAGTTCATAAATTTTTGCCTGGATCTGTTCAACAATATTCATGAGTTCCGCTCTTACATAAATGCCGCGTGTCCGGTGATATCTTCACCGATAATCAGCGTGTGCATTTCATGCGTTCCTTCGTACGTGATCACCGATTCCAGATTCGCCGCGTGACGCATAATGGGATACTCGTCCAGAATGCCGTTCGCACCATGAATTGAGCGGGCCATCCTCGCGATCTCCAGCGCGTGGTGCACATTGTTCCGCTTTGCCATGGAGATCTGCGTAAATTTCATTTTTCCTTGATCCTTCAGCCGGCCAAGTTGCAGACACATCAGTTGTGCTTTGGTAATTTCCGTTACCATATAAACCAGTTTTTCCTGTGTCATCTGAAATGCCGCAATCGGTTTCCCGAATTGGATTCTGGATTTTGCATACTGCAGAGAAGAATCGTAACACGCCATTGCCGAGCCGATAACTCCCCATGCAATTCCATACCGCGCCTGACTCAGACACATCAACGGAGATTTTAATCCATCCGATTTCGGCAGAAGGTTCGCTTCCGGAATCCAACAATCCTGAAACACCAGTTCAGAAGTGACCGATGCGCGCAACGAGTGTTTCCCGTGCATTTCGGGAGCAGTGAAACCCTTTGTTCCTTTTTCCACCAGGAAACCTCGCACAACACCGTCCAGTTTTGCCCAAACAACGGCAACGTCGGCTATGGTTCCATTCGTGATCCACATCTTTGCACCGTTCAAAACATAACCGTCGTCTTTTTTCTCAGCACGGGTAATCATGCCACCGGGATTGGAACCAAAATCTGGCTCCGTTAAACCGAAGCAGCCAATCTTCTCTCCTTTGGCAAGTTTCGGCAGCCAGAAATCCTTCTGCTCTTCACTACCAAATGTATAAATCGGATACATCACAAGTCCGCTCTGCACCGATGCAAAACTGCGGACACCGCTGTCTCCCCGCTCCAGTTCCTGCATCATCAATCCATACGCAACATTATTCAATTCTGCACATCCATATTTAGCCGGCAGCGTCGCACCAAATAAACCGATATCCGCCATTCCTTTTACAAGATGCATTGGAAATGTTCCAGCGCGGTTATGTTTTTCGATAATTGGAATAACCTGTTCATCAACAAATTCACGGACAGTATTGCGGACAAGGATCTCATCTTCAGAAAGCAGTGAATCTATATTATAGTAGTCGACACCCTGGAACTTCGCCATGAGTAACCTATACGATTAAAAAGCGTGAGATAAAAATTTTATGCACAAAAATACCAAAATATGAGTGCATTTTCAAGGTAAGATTATCGGATGGAAGGTATTTAAAATACGAAAGTCAGATGCAGCGGACCCCACCGAACGCTGCAGTCTGACTTTTCGTTTGAGAGAATGACTCTCTCGTTTCTTATTTTAGGCTCAATTCCTGTGATGTTGAATTAAGTAATTGTTCACAGAATTTCGCAACTTTCTCGCTGCCATCATAGATGGAAGCATCTTTGACGGCATCAATTCCCTCTTTGCTCCCGAGCTGAACCAATGCCATTGCCGCAGCCATGCGCAACTGCTCCACTTTATCATTCCGAAGCAGTTCAATAAGCGGTTGAACGGCACCGGTCAGGCGATATTCCGCCAAAAAACCTGCCGCGCTTTGGCGAAGACCGACATTTTCCGAAGCAAGAGCTACAAGATAATTTTTTTCTGCTTTTGACCAGTCGATAGTAGTTGAAGTTTTAGGAGTTGTTGCAAATGCAGACATTGCTATGAAAATTGTTAGAATTACAATTGTGATCGATTGTTTCATATTGTTTCCTCTTGGTTTCTCTACGTGTGATGCGATGCCCTGTAGTATTCGAAACAAGAGGAAAAAAGTTACAAAAAATGTTCAGTGAAGATAGTGAACCTTTTCAGCATGTATTAAAGAATTTACAAAAGAATGGGAATACTGCTGCGAATTTTGAGAAATGATGCCAGGAAATTTTTATCCGGCGTCTTCGGTTGCGATCTTATATCGTTTGATCTTTAGGTAGAGGGTTTTCTGTGTGATACCGAGCGCTTTCGCAGTTTTACTTCGGCTGTAATTAAACCGCTTCAATGAGTTTTCGATGTGCATCTTTTCCAGTTCCACCATGGACAACGTCGATGTGTCAGCCTGTTCGGTTGAGGACGCTTGTTGTGTTTCAGCAGACTGCATCAGGACGAAATCTTTAGAAGTAATTGTTTCCTCATGCGACATCAACACAGCACCTTCAATAGCATGCTCCAATTCACGAACATTACCGGGCCAGTCGTAAGCAAGCAGTGCCTGCAGTGCGTCGTCACTAATTTTTTTCGACGTTTTTGCTTTCACTTTCTTTTTCAAAAAATGATCCACAAGCAACGGAATATCCTCTTTGCGTTCCTTCAGCGGCGGTATTCGCAATGTAACAACATTCAAACGATAGAGCAGATCTTCGCGAAATCGCCCCGCTTTTACCTCCTGTTGCAAATCTTTGTTCGTTGCGGATATTATACGCACATCTACCTGCATGGATGTGGTGCCACCGACACGACGGAATTCACCCGTCTCGAGAAACCGCAGCAGTTTTGGTTGCACGATCGGACTGATGTCGCCGACCTCGTCAAGGAACAACGAACCGCCATTCGCCACTTCGACCAGGCCTTGTTTCATCTGATGCGCGTTGGTGAATGCTCCTTTCTCGTGTCCGAACAATTCGCTCTCCAACAATGTATCCGGCAGCGATGCACAGTTCACTACAACGAAAGGCCGGTCTCTGCGTGCACTTTCCATATGAAGCAGATTGGCAACAAGTTCCTTTCCCGATCCGCTTGGACCATGAATATGTACAATCGAATCACTGTTCGCAACCTTTGCAGCAGTCGACAGCATTGTCTTCATCGGATGACTTCGTGCAATAATCTCCTTCTCGCCGCCTTTTCGGGAGAGTTCGTATTTCATCAATTCCACATCGATGGTCAACCGACGGTGCTGAATTGCTCGGTTGACAGTAGCTAAAAGTTCATCTCTGTTATAGGGTTTACCGACAAAATCATACGCACCAAGTTTGGTGGCTTCGATAGCCGTTTTGACATCAGCGTAATTCGAAAGCATAATCACCATGGTGGTGGGATGATGTTCTGTGATAAATTTCAGGACTTCCATGCCGCCGACCCGGGGCATTTTCACATCCAGCAAAACAACGTCGATCGGACGTTGTTGAAGAATATTCATAGCTGCCGCGCCGTCATTTGCTGTGACAACATGGAATTGCTTTTGTTCTGTGAGTTCTTCTTTGAGGAGGAAGCAGACACTGGGTTCATCATCGACGACCAGGATGGAATGATCACGAACCATTGAGGACCTTCGTTGCAAAACAGTACGGATGGGAATGTTATTCGGCGGATAAAACACGTTCGATCGTTGTCAATAAATCGACGAGATCGTATGGTTTACTGACAAAATCTTCTGCCCCAAGTTTCTTCGATTCGATAGCGTTCTTCAAGTCAGCAAACCCTGTCAACATGATTACCTTTGCATCGGGACG
The DNA here is from genome assembly GCA_023229405.1 of Bacteroidota bacterium. Classification (GTDB taxonomy): domain Bacteria; phylum Bacteroidota; class Ignavibacteria; order UBA10030; family UBA8401; genus UBA8401. Next base: position 5,999 of record JALNZH010000079.1, on the reverse strand, counting down.
TTTTTCCTTGATGAACTTTAATACTTCAAATCCGTCAACACGCGGCATTTTAATATCTAACAGCACAAGATGGAATGATTTCTGTTCAAGAATCGAGATTGCTTCGTCCCCATCAGCAGCGGAAACTACAGAATATCCTTCCCCTTGTAGCTCACTGCTAAGAACATTACGAAGTGCATCTTCGTCATCAACAACAAGTATATTAAACGGCTGTGCCATAAATGCCTCAGGGATAGTGGGATATTGTTTTTAACAAACAATAACGATAAAATAATAGCCAAACGTCGATAAAAAATCAACAACAAAGTTATTCCCAGCTTCAATTTCTTGCTCATTCTGCAATCTTCTTGTATCTTGGAAAACAATGAACGCACATGCTTACGCAAAAATCAATCTAGGGCTTCATATAGTCGGAAAACGAACAGACGGTTTCCATAATATTGAGACCGTCTTTCACCGAATCAACCTTTTCGATGAAATCAATATAGAGAATTCGGATGATATATCCATTGTCTGTTCGAATCCTTCCGTACCAAGTGACAGTTCTAACCATTGCTGGAAAGCAGTGGAAATACTCCGAAAGAAACTTGGTATTGTTAACGGCGTTGCCATTACGATCTTGAAAAATATTCCAATAGGAGCCGGTTTGGGCGGTGGAAGCAGCGACGCCGCTACCGTCTTAAAATTATTGCCACAGCTTTGGCACATTCCCATTGAAACTTCAGTATTGAATGCCGTGGCATTACAGATTGGTTCGGATGTGCCGTATTTCCTCAATGATTCAACAGCTTACGCAGAAGGACGCGGTGAGCTTTTGACACCGATGAAACTGATACTTCCGTATTGGATCGTATTAATCAATCCGAATATTCATCTTTCCACTCCTTGGGCGTATGCGGCATTATCTGAACAACGCCGGGGAAATTTTCCACTCCGTCCCCGGATGTTGGACAGTGTAAAAACGGATGCTATAAAAGCAATTCTTTCTTCCGGAAATGACTTTGAACCAGTCGTATTTGAGGCTCATGTAAAAATTAAAAAAATTAAATTTCAATTAATCGAACTTGGAGCAACCCATTCCTTAATGTCCGGCAGCGGTTCGTCGGTGTTTGGATTATTCGATAATATGGTTTCTGCACTGAAAGCGGTCGAGTTTTTCAGCAAGGAGCATTTTGTCCATTTGACCGAACCGAATTTTTTCCCGAATTAATCCATGAACAGAACCCTGCTACCTTTCGTTTTCTTCCTGAGTTTCGTCGTTATATCCTCTGCGCAAGTGTCCGATACAACACAAGCAGCGAAAGATTCCGTCATCCGAATCGTCCCGATCCCTGAGATCGGTTCGGTAGAGCCGTTCGGAAACACAATCACAATAATTCCGGAGAATGAGATCGTGGTTCGGGAATACCGTTCACTATACGATATCCTCGCCGGAAAACCGGGTGTCTTCGTGCGTGATCTTGCGAGTGCGGGACAGCAGAACCAGTTAATACTAAATGGAATCGATGGGAGGAATGTTTCATTGATGGTTGATGGAATTCCGTATAACGACTACTATACAGGCAGCTACAACCTCTGGATGATACCGGTGGACGCGATCGATAAGGTGGAACTGTTCACGGGTGCCGACGGTATTTTTTACGACGGGAAATCAGGCGGGGGTGCGATCAATATTGTCACGAAAAATTTCAACAATAATCGCGCAGTCACGCGATTGAGGTACAGTCAAGGAATCTCCGATTACACACATACGGATGCAATGTTTGCACAGAATATTATGAACGGCCTCAATTTGTCTTTTGCGCTGACACATTACGGATTCGGTTCAAATAAAGAGAGTCAGAGCTACAGTGCACGATTTAACAATTCGAATACTGATTCATGGATGTTCCGTACGAAATTGCGATATAATGTGACCAATACGCTGAATCTCTCGTTTGTGTATTCGTATGACCGGACCTGGACAGGACTGCACGGAGGCGTGGATTATTCCAATAGTTCTTCCATTTACGATGGATTAAAAGCCGATGTTATGAATCTTGAATCGTTCGAGAAACAATTTAATAGTCACTATACTCTAACTGCAGCTTATTTCCCATTCGAAGATTCAGCAATGTCCGTATCGTTGTCCCTCTATTCATTCGACCGGCTTCGCGAATATCGTGATGAAGAAAACCGGAGTGTCTTCCGAAACAAAATCTATACGAAATTAAATCTTGCCTCTGCCGGCCGCGGATCGAAGTTCCAACTATTTTCTCATTTTTTGGGAATTCGTTTCCTTGGGTATGCCGATGTGAAACGAGTACAGTCGAAGGATATTATAACACTCGGCGCAAAGAGCGAACTGTTCACTGGATCATTTTTTACAATCACACCGTTTGCAACGATGAGGGATTATCAAAACCAATTCTCAGCATATGGAGGAGTTGAAGGAACACTGACCATACACACATCACTGCAGTTGTTCGGCGGGATTTCGCAAAATTTGGTTCACGATTCACCGAACGCGGCAGCACATAATGCATCGGTCTTTATCTACACGGAACGGATTACGGAAACGTTTTCCACGCTGGAACTAGGTGGACGCATTTCGAGTGGAAACGTTTTCTCCGGCAACATTACGTACCGGCGAACGACAGAACACGATCCAGTCATTTTTGATACGATTCCCCCTGCGAGTTCTTTTTTTGACATCAACTATTTCTATCCGGACGCATTTACGTTTGATGCACTATCCGCTCATGCACATATCCGCTGGAATGATATTCATGCTGAAGGAACCGGCACCTATATACAGCAATCATCGCGATTGCGCTATGGACACTCGATTACACTGTACCCAGAAGTAACACTGAATGGTTCTGTCTATTTTCAGGGATTATTAGCCAAAGGGGCTCTGGAATTGAAGATCGGCGTGCGGGGAAATTTCTATTCCAAACAGACAGGGATGAGGCCTGATGATCAGTTCGGCGTGTGGATTCCTTCAACTGAACTCTCCTTCGGACCGAGTGGAACAATGGATGTGTTTGCCATCGGTAAGATCGGCGATGCGTATGTACACATTATCTGGGAAAACATTACCGGTACTCAATATTTGCTCGCCCCAGTCTACCCAATGTACGACAGTAATATCCGGTTCGGTTTATCGTGGGAATTTCTCGATTAAAGCCCCGGTAAAAAAATCGCATCCTATTTTTTCCGCAGCATCCTCCCCCCTTTTTGTTTTTTCTTCTCTATTCGTCCTACCGTCTTCTCCCGGAACTTCTTCGGCAATTTTTTGGCCACCTCGTTATAGGAGTGATCGATGAGTTCGAACAACAAATGGGAGGGCAGGGAACCGTCGGCAACGACTGTATTCCACATTTTTTTATTCATGTGATATCCAGGCTGTACGGCGGCATACCGTTCGCGGAGTTCGATTGTACGTTGGGGATCACATTTCAAGTTCATGGAGAAGGGAACATTATTAACATTGGTCAACAGGAATATTTTACCGAAGAGTTTGAAAACAAGAACTTCATCATCGAACGGGAATTCTTCAGTAATTTTCCCTTGCTTGGACAGGCAATAATTCCGTACAGAATCCAGATCGATCAAATCGAGTCTCCGCGAAGTTGACGAATTCTCTTTCTTGCTTCATCCACAAAAAGTGAAAAGGGATATTTCTCCAACACCGCTTCATATGCAGCAATCGCTTTTTGTGTATCCACCAAATAATACTGATACAACTCGCCAATTTTAAACTGAGTCTTGTCCTTTTCAATACTCTCTGTATAATTCTCCAGCAGTTTTTGATACGCAGCAAGTGCATCCGCATACCGTTTCAGTTGTATGGAGTACTCCGCGATCTTCAGCAACGTTTCATCGGCAAGCGGTGCGGCGGGATAGAGATCGATCATTGATTGAAATTCTTTCAACGCTTCGCTCACTTTAAACTGCCGGGCGAGAAGTTCGGCTCGGGAAAATTGTTTTAATGCATCGGTAAATTGCAAACAATTTTCTGTGATAAAGTACTGCAACAACAATGCGTCGTTAGATTCATCCGCTTTCAGATTTTCCGTCAACGGCTTTAGCAACACAAGCGCACTGTCAAAATCATTTCGGAAGAATTGAATTTCACCCAATCGAAACTGGGCCATCGTCCGCTGTTCCTGATTGGAATAGGAAGAAGTGTTCATGGTTCTATATTTCACGGCGCTTTCAGACAATTTGTTCTGAGCTATGAGAATCTCGCCGATGGAAGAGAGTACAATCGGAACCATTGTTCCTGCCGGAGAAACTGTTAAAACGGAATCGAATATCTGCAGTGCACCATCCAGATCAAATAGCTGTTTATATCGGATCCATCCAATACGAAATAACGCGTTGCCGCCAATGCTCGTAAAAGGAAATTCTTTCGCAAGATCCGCAAAAAGATTTATCGCATCCGAGAACGTCGTCCGCGATTCCTGCGAAGAAGTGTTGGATTGGTTCGTTACGTCCACACTTTGTCCGCGCAGACTCAATTCTTCAATACAGCGAGCATAACCATATTTAGCAGCGGGAGTAAATGATGCATTCCCGGAGTTTTTAAAAGATTGTTGGTATGCTGTAGCGGCAAGCGCAAATTCATTCTCCCGAAAGATCCGATCGGCAAAAGCAAAAATCTCTTGTCCATTCGAATTCACGAGAGATTCGATTGTTTGCGCAACGGAAAAAGCTTCGGTGTACCGGTTCCCTTCCATATAGAGCCAGATCAACAGACGAAGTAATGGAATGGTAGATTTGACGTTCAATTCTTCTTCTACAACAGCAGTTGCCGATTTTAGTCCGTCCTGCCGGACAATGATCAATGCAAGCCGGGATTGGATAAATTCATATTGTTGTTCATTTTGCCGCAACATGCGAAGATATTCTCGCGTTGTATTGGTATAATCCATCATAAAAGAATAGAGATATCCAAGTTCATTCGCGAATAAAAAATGATCACCAATTTCGTTCCGTCCCCGCAAATACGTTCCGATCGCTTTATCAAACAGCCGCTGGTTCACCTGTTCGTTTGCTACTGCCCGATAGCACATCTGATTTTTTACCGCAGCACTTATCTCTGCGTTCCATACAGAATCTGCCGATTGTTCTTGACCGGACATGGAATACAGACTGCCTATGTTCGCCTGCAGTGTAAAATCGTATGGCGTTGAATGAAGTCGATGCAGACTGAGTCGAATAGCAATATCATATTTTTTAAGCTGAACGTTTGTCCGGCGAAACGCATCGAAATAGACATAGTTGGTAGAATCCTTCCCATAAAGATCGGAATAGATCTGAAGCGCGCGCTCATGGTCTCCCTGCTGTTCAAATGCTTGGGCAAGCCGGAACATGTTCATGGATTGGTCCTGCTGAGAGAACAGAGGCACAATCAACTGTAATATTATATGCAGTGCGATGATTAATCTCATCTTCATACTTGTCCAAAATAAATCATACAAGAGAAAAACTTATTCCTTTTTTTTTGACGGGGTTCCGAAGGAATGCCGACATGGTATAAAGATTTGGTCGGCACAAGAAAAGAAGCAAAAGTCCCGCGGAGCGGGATGCCGCCCATTATGAAATGGGAGGCGGCAAACCCATTTGTAAAAATTTAACGCGCGCGATGAATCCCGTTCGCACGTGCCTGTAGATGGCAAAAAACGCCATCAAAAGCCCCTTCATGATTTCAGACCCCCTCTTGTATCTCCCCCTTTACAGGGGGAGAAAAATTTCGCTCCCTCCCACATCTCATCCAACACTGTAAGAAATGTAGGGGAGGGCTTACTTTTCTCAACATAACATATCTTCCATAAATCCACTTGTTTGATAAATTTTTGTCAATGAGGGTTTTATTTCGGACAGCTATGTTTCATCTTATAATATAAGAATTTGATGATATGAATACCAACGGTGGGACAGAGGAATAGGATTGGGCAAAAAAAAGGTGCACGTTGTGCACCTTAAAGGACAGATGATATAGATCGGTTTAT